>NZ_JBFULI010000027.1:0-109573 GCF_056400405.1 Pseudomonas sp. P5_B3
CATTGGAAGTACTTCACAAAAGCGGGTGCCTACGCGTTCTACGACAAAAACCATGAACTGGCCATCATGCGCCGCATGTTGGAGCGTTTAGCCAAGTACCTGTTACCGGAAGATTTTTCCTGCTGGCAATCATCACCAAATGGGAGCAGTACCCCATGGAACCAATCAGCAAAGAACACGACTTTCTAGCCGTGCTGCGGCACGTCATGTCACATGGCGTCATCACCTTGCTGGCAATGGCCATGGCGTTTGCCACGCCGGATGCGGCGCGGTACATCCTCTATGTATGGTGGCCACGCGTGGAGTTGAACGCGAATCTGTTGCTGGCGACAGAAATCGTGCTGGCCTCAACCTTGATGGTTCTGTTCTATCTGTGCAAACGCGCGTGGGACAACCGCCATCGCCTGACGAGCGCGAAGATGGCTTCGCTGCTCTTCACCAGGCATCCGCGCAAGGGATGGCTTTCGACCCTTCAGGAACGCAATCTGGTTCGCTCTTTACCGGCGGCGCGTGACGCCTCCATCCTTTCGCTCACGGGGTACGAAACCCTGATTGCCCCGGATAGCCTGTTGAAGGAGGTCTTCACGACGGCGTATGAAATCCGCGTCATGTTGCTCAATCCGCTCGGCGTAGCGGCGCGCAAGCGAGTCGACTCACTTCCGGAAGAAGTTACAACCTCGACCTTTCAAGAGGAACTTGCCGCCAGCATTGCGTTCCTGAACGAGTGCCGCAGAAGCGGCAAGAAAGTTTCGCTGAAGTTCTACGATCACGACCCGTTCTGGAAGGTTGTCGTTCTCGACGACCTGGCCTGGGTCCAGCATTGCCATAGCGGTCGTGAAATGAAGAACCAGCCTGAGTACGTGTTCGGGTTGCAATACGCTGAGCCGAACCAGGGACTGTTTGTGCCGTTTTATACCTACTTTCTCCACAAGTGGAATGAGGCAGGCCACTGGGAGTATGACTTCGACACCGCTGAAGTGGTCCAGCGGGATGCGACCACTGGCAACGAGACCGGGCGTGCTCCACTCGGACTCCCCGTCTATGGTCCTGCATCACCGCCCCTGGCAGCGGCCGCTCGAACCTTCTCACCTGCTTCAGGATATGGATTTGCGTGAGAGCAAATTGCACGAGTCAGAAAAGACTCTGGAATCGATCTTTGTAAGTTGAGCGCGGAGTGCGCGCTGTATTCATGTTGAATTAATGTTCTACCTGTTGAATCAATGTTCTAAGTGGAGGAAATCATGATGATAGGCTATTGGTTGTGCGCGTTGCTGTGGGGTGTGGTGCTGCTGGAGGAGATCCAATGCATACCCCTTCAAGAATGGAAAGACGAGGGGCTGAAAAAGGTTCTGTTGCTGCGCCGGACCAGAACCCGGACCGGATACTTTCTTGCGTTGATCGCGGGCGCCTTGTGCCTATATAGCGAAATCCTGGTGGCGCCGGCCGATCAGAACATTTTCAATCCGGAGCTCATACTTGCCCTGTGTGGTGTGCTTTGGGGTGCTTATCTTTCCGTCGTCTGCATGAAGGGCAAGCGCTAGATGCCTGTCTCCATGACGACTGCGGGTAACTGATATTTCACTATCGTCGGCCGGCAGGGATATCCCGCCGGTCAGGCGCTGAAACGGGCCCAGCCCTCAAGCCTCGGCCCAGCCGAAATCCCGGGCCCCGGCTTTTTCGAACCGGGGCTTTGTGATTTATCGGTCCCTAGCGAATACCGGTGCCCGCCATGGACTCTGGCACCCACTGCGCCGTCGATAACGGCTCGATATAGCGGATGCCGCCATGAGGGCCCACCACGCCATTGATGTTATAGGTGCCTTTCGACAGGTCGTACGTCATGAAAGGGGTGGCGTCCGGGACCTGTTGGTCATAGCTCTGGCTGAAGAAAGCGAAGGAGCCACGGTATAGCTGGCCACTGGTGTCGTACTGATCGGAGGCCACAGCGGCCCAGGTGTCTTCATCCAGGTAAAAGCGACGCTTCTGGTAGATGTGGTTTGCACCGGGCTTGAGGTTGCCCTCCACGACGTAGACCCGGTGTTTTTCCCAGCGTACGAAGTCCGGCGCAATGAAGTTTGGCGTGGTCAGCGATTTGGCATCGCGAGCGTAGGTCAGTTTGTAGGTGTTGTAGGGCACGATCATTTCCTGCTTGCCGACCAGCGTCCAGTCATACAGTTCCAGTGCTCGGGCGGTACCGGGGTTGGGTGTGTCGTAGGCCAGGATCGAAATCTGTTTGACGCGGCGCTGGGCAGGCATGTACTGCCAGGCCCGGCCAGGAAACTGCGTCGGGTTGGTGGCGTTCTTGAGCATGATCGACTCGCCGGCCCGGCGCGCGGGGCCGGTATAGGACAGTTTCAACTGATAGTAAATGTCGGAACTGTTGAAGGGCTTGGACATGTTCTCGTAAATCGGGAAGGAGACGAATGCCTCGCCGGTGACCGCCAGGCTCGGTACGCCCGCCGTGTCGACGCTCCAGGAGTCGTACTTGGAATGGATGTTGACACCCTGGTAGCGCAGCAGGAAGTTCCACATCGCTTCAGCGCCTGATTGCGGGATCGGGAACGGCACGCCGGGCAGCACATTGTCGATGGCGATCCCGCCGTTGAGGGACCTGGCGGCAGTGGCATTGCGGCGGCTATTGTCCAGTACCGCCTGCGGGAGCGATGCAGTGCGGTGGGTCGGATACACATCGATGCGAAAGCCGGGGTAACGCCTGGCCAACGCTACGGTGGTGGCGGTCAGCATGCCTTTGTACGACTCGACGTTCTTGCCGTTGATCACCAGCAGTGGTTTTTCGTGGGCAAAGGGGTCCGGGCGCATGCTGTCGCCGGTCTTGAAGCTTGCGGGGGCAGTGGTCAGGCCACCGTTGTAGGGCGGGATGGAGCCATCGGCATTACCGGCCTTTTCGGCACCCACCCACGTCAGGCTGGTGCCCAGCCGAGCGGCTTCCCGGTTCGATACATAGGCCTGGGCATCGATGGCCAGCGCCATGAGGGGTACGGCAGCCAGAAGGCTCTTCACGAATTTCATATTGTTATTCTCCTGCCTGGCGTACCAGTCAACTCGTGACTCAGGCGCAGCAGTCGCTTACGTCGGCTCGATCGCCAGAGGTTTTTTCAGTGCTGCCAGTAAATAGCCCCCGCATCAGGGGCGCTTTTCATTTGACGACAGTCCCTTGGCTATTCATGACAGGCTCTGGCTGTCTCGACGGGGATTCGATGGGAGAGTGACCATCACTCGTTTGTATTTCCCCGAGGAATCATTGAGTTACTGAATGGTCATAGTTGTAACCATTCCATACCTCCGACGTTTAGGACGTTCATATGAATCGCGCAGTACTCTTGATCGTGGCCATTTCCAGCGCCGTCTTGTTGGGAGGCTGCGGCCCGCACTGGGATGACGGAGAACGGTACGGTCGATATCACGATCATGATCATCGACGTGGTTACTACCAAAGAGGGGACGATGATCGAGGTTATGACCGTGACTATGATCGTCGTGGCTATGATTCTCGTGACTATGATCGCGATCACCGTCGCTACCGTGATCGCGATGACAACGACGACTGATACGTTTAGTTTGTGGCCCGTCTCATACCTGGCAGCAAAGTGCATAAAGTCATTGAAAAAAACCGCTATAAGCTTTAAACGGAAAGCTTTACGGCACACTGCTGGCAATCAGTAAGCGAGTGTCGGCAGTTTTTGGCTCAGGGAGCGCTGATGAGTTTTCGTACATTGACCGGCTCCCCATGGCAATCGCGCACGTGCGAAGGTGCCGTACCTGAGCCCATAGAGAACCCGGGTACTGTCGGTGAAGACGACACGATCGGACAATTGCTGGATTCTGTGCGCAACGGGGCCCATACCAGCGCCTGGGTGTTTTACCGCACCGGTGAACAGATGCATCGGGTTGGCCAGGGCGACCCACGGGTACAGTGGCCTTCTAGCGTTGCGAATGACGAGTTCGAAGCCTTTTGCCTGGCCCGCAACGTGCACCGCTGGCCGACCGGAAGAGGCGAAAGTGTGCTGGGTTGGCTACTCGCGCCAGTCGACGATGCAGCAGAGCCGGCGCTCGCTGAACTTGCCCAGCGCCTGGGCATTGAGCTACAGACCAATACCCTTGCCCGTGCGCAGATCACGCAGCGTGTGCTGTATGAAATTACCTATCTCGCCAGTTCGACCCGTGACCGGTCAGTGTTTCTGGTGGGGGTTCACCGGCTGCTGGCCAGCCTGATCGACGCCGAGAACTTCTATCTCGCGCTGTATAACCCGCACACCGGCAAGATCGACTACCCGTATTACGTCGACATCATCGACGCTGATGCCCTGGAAGCCGAGAACTACGAATACCTTGACCCTGCGCATCTGTCGTTGACCGGCCAGGTATTGACCACCGGCCAGCCGTTGCTGATTGACTCTGCCGGCATTCTCGCGGCTCAGGCCGAAAACCGTTTCTACTGCGTGGGTGATCGTCCCGAGTTCTGGATGGGCGCTCCATTGAAAAACGCCTCGGATGACGTGTTTGGCATGCTGGCAATGCAGGTCTACGACGTTTCTCGCATCTACAGCGCCGAAGACCGCGCGCTGTTTCTGGTGGTAGCCCGTCACGTGGCCATGGCGCTGGACCGGATTCTGCATCGGGAGGACCTGGAAGAAACAGTGATGCGTCGTACCCTGGAGCTTTCGGCACTCAACGACGCCTTGAGGCAGGAAGTCGCAGACCGAGAGCGCGCCGAACACCTGCAGAACGCGCTGTTCCAGATAGCCGAACTGTCGAGCCAGCCTGGTGACACGGCCGAGTTGTTTCAATCCTTGCATGGCATCGTCGATGACCTGCTGTTTGCGCAGAACTTCTACATTGCGCTGTTCGACGACGCGACCGGTGAAGTGACGTTTCCCTATTATGTGGATGAACGGCAGACGACCCGCCCGGCGGCACGGCGAGGGCGCCGGGGCTTGACCGAGTACGTGATCCGTCAGCGTCGACCCTGCCTGATTGACGCCGGCGAGGCTGAACGATTGTCCGCGCATGGTGAAATCGAAATTGCCCATGAGTCTGTGCGCTCCTACTCCTGGCTGGGCATTCCATTGTTCGAAGACGACGTGGTGCGAGGCGTGCTGGCGGTGCAAAGCTATACCTCGCAGGTGAGCTATACCCAGCGTGACCAGGAGCTGCTGACGTTCGTGTCACGGCACATCGACACAGCGTTGTCGCGACGCACGGCCGCCGAAGCGATCCATGCCGCCAACCTCCAGCTGGAAGCCCGGGTGCAGAGCCGCACCCGCGAGCTCGATCACGCCAATGCCAAGTTGCAGCACGAGAACTCCCACGATGCGCTGACCGGGCTACCGAATCGCACCTACCTGCAACAGCGCCTCAATCTGTCCTGGTCGCGGTTCGGCAACGAAGGCGGGCACCTGTCGGTGATGTTCATCGATCTCGACCGCTTCAAGATGGTGAACGACAGCCTCGGCCACCATTTTGGCGACCTGCTGTTGATGCAGGCGGCCCACCGTTTACGTGGTTGCCTGCGCGACACCGACATGCTGGCGCGCCTGGGGGGCGACGAGTTTTCGGTGCTGGCTCCCGAGGCGCCGCTGGAGGTGATGATCGAAATTGCCGAACGGATCCTGGTGGCGTTCGACCTGCCGTTTTTCATCAATGGCCATGAAGTTTTCTCGTCCTGCAGTATCGGTATCGTCAGCGCCGACAGTCAGTTCCATCACGAGCCCGCCGACTTGCTGCGCGATGCCGATGCGGCGATGTATCGGGTCAAGAGTGCCGGGCGCGACAGCTACGCGGTGTTCAACCAGGAGGTGCGCCGTGAAGTCTCGGACCAGGTCGAGCGAGAAGGGGCCTTGCGCAACGCACTCAAGCGCAACGACGAACTGCTGCCGTATTTCCAGCCGATCGTCAGCGTCGAAACCGGCGAGCTGTTGGCCCTTGAAGCGCTGATCCGCTGGCATCAGCCGGGCGGCCGGGTGATTGCGCCTGGCGAATTCCTGCCGGATGTCGAGGGTTTGCGCCTGATCGGTCGACTGGACCTGTACATGCTTGCCAGCATTGCAGCGATCCTCGCGCAGCCCGGGCACGCCGATTGGCCGCCGGTGCACGTCAATTGCTCCAGCTACAGCATGACGCGTCCCGATTTCGCCAGTGAGGTGCTGACACTGTTGGCGCAACACCGGGTCTCGCCGTCACGGATCTGTCTGGAACTGACCGAAGGGGCGCTGGTAGCCGAGCCGGCGATTGCCCGACAGACCATGCAGCAACTGGCGGACAACGGCATGTCGGTGGTGCTCGATGACTTCGGTGCAGGGTTTTCATCCCTGAGCTATGTGCATCAATACCGTTTCAGCGGATTGAAAATCGACAAGTCGTTCATCCTCGAACTGACCACCAGTTCCCGCAGTCGCGCGATTGTCCGGGCGATTGTGCGGATGGCCGAATCGCTGGACCTGAGTGTGGTGGCCGAAGGCGTCGAGGATGAAGCAACGCTGGACCTGCTGCGCGAAATGGGGGCGGGGCAGGCCCAGGGTTATCATTTTGCCAGGCCGATGGGTTTGAAGGCGCTGTTGGCCAGTTCACTGCTCGGTCGCCAGGGTTTTACCACTGTCCCCTGTATCCAATAAATACGGACCGTCTGTGACTATTCGGCACCAACGCCAGATTGATACGCTCCGCATTCACTGTAGGTCGATGAGGCGGCAATGGATCTCACTGCAATCCCGTTCGGTACCACCGATTGGTCAACGATAGAGCCCGTGGCGCATGCAGGTCTGACAGGCACGGCCTATTGGCGAACCTGCCAGTTTGGGGCAGCGCGCGTGCGGATGGTCGAATACAGCCCGGGATACCTGGCCGATCACTGGTGCCGGAGAGGCCATATCCTGCTATGTCTCGAAGGTCAGTTGCATACAGAGTTGGAGGATGGTCGTCAGTTCACACTGACGGCGGGCATGAGTTATCAGGTGGGTAATGATGCTGAAGGGCATCGTTCATTCACCACGGCTGGAGCAAAGTTGTTCATTGTGGATTAATCCAGTATTGCCACCCCACATTGACTGAGTTTGGCCAGGTTCTCTTCTTTGAACAGCAGGTCCCATGAGTTCACCGGTGCCTGCTCACCGAGGACGGCGCGGACCTTTTCAACGTTGTAGCCAATCCCGTCGGTGCCCCATAGGTAAGGCGTGGCTCAGGTCGTTGCGAACCACTTGCCACTCAGGCGGGGAATCGGGCGATCCAGTGCCTGGCAATCTCTTCGCGCCGGCAGATCCACACTGCGTCGTGGCCTTGCACGTAATCGAGAAAGCGCGCCAGCGCCATCGCACGACCAGGATGGCCACTGATCCGCCCATGCAGGCCGACGCTCATCATCTTGGGGTGTTGCGCGCCCTCCTGCCACAGCAGGTCGAAAGCATCCTTGAGCAGCCGGAAGAAGTCTTCACCGCAGGCGAAACCATTGGGCAGCAGATAGCGGGCGTCGTTGTTGACCAGTGTGTAAGGGATCACCAGGTGGGCGGGCGCGCCTGGGAGCCAATAGGGCAGATCATCGTTGTAGGCGTCCGAGCTATAGAGCAACCCGCCTTCCTCACGCAACAGGCGGCGGGTGTTCTGGCTGACCCTTCCTGTGTACCAACCTGTGGGGCGTTTACCGCAGATCTGCTCGATCACGTCGAGGGTGAGGCGGATATGGCGCCGCTCCTGGTCTTCAGGCATGTCGCGATAGTCCAGCCAACGGTAGCCATGCCCGGCAATCTCATGCCCTGCGGCGCAGAGCGCATGGCCGATCGCCGGGGTGAGTTCCAGTGCCCGGCCGACGGCGAAGGCGGTCAGCGGCAGGCCTCGGGCGCTGAACAGATCCAGAATGCGCCACACGCCTGCGCGCGATCCGTATTCGTACATGCCCTCGACGCTCAAGTCCGGTTCCCCCACACGTGGCGGGCGCCCCGGTAGCTCGTGAAGCCAGGCCTCCGACTGTGCATCGCCATTGAGGATGCATGACTCCGCGCCCTCTTCGATGTTGAGTACGAACTGGACCGCGACGCGTGCCTCACCGGGCCACCGCGGGTGGGGTGGGCAGCCGCCATAACCGATGAGGTCGCGAGCGGACATCAGCCCAGCTCGAAGGTCGTGACGCCGAACACACGTTCGTGCGCGATCGCCGGAGGAGGGCCGAGGTACATGCGTGCGCAGCCGAAAACCTCGATCATGCCCTGTTGGTGCACGAGCGCCATCGCGGCGGGGTTATTCTCCGGAACATCGAGAAACAGCGGGCCACCCTCGGCAAATTCCGCCAGGCGCGCGTAGAGGGCATTGGCTGCCAGGGCGTCATCGGCGAACAAGGGGCCGATCTTGTAGCCTTCCCGGCTGCGCCTTACTACGCCATAGCCGCTTAGCCCGCCCTCGCGCCGGCAACCCACGGCGAGTGCATCGGCTTGGGTTATCCACCCGCTCAGGAAGGTTGCGCGCGTGGCGGGGAAGCAGGTGCGGTCGTAATCGACAACCTGATCGAACGGGAAGGTGGCCAACGGAACGATATCCTGGCCGTCTACCTGCGAGGTCGCCGGGCGTTCGGTGATCCTGGCACGAAAACGCATGTTGCGATGGGAGAAGACGAAACCACCCTTGGCGTAGTAGTCCTGCATCGCGAAGACGCCGTCCATGCCGATGCTCGCACCTGGGTGCAGGCGGGCGAGGAGTCGCTCGCGGCGTGCGTGCCAGAGGGTATTGCCCAGACCTTGACCGCGATATTCAGGCCGGACGATGAAAAAACCCATGAAACCGAATTCGCCATTGTAGGAGGTGATCGCACCGCCGCCGATCAATTCGCCGCCCTGGTACGCCGCGATGAAGGCGGCAGGGTCCGTAGCCCAGAACAGCTCGGCATCGTGAAGGCCGGGATTCCAACCCTCACGGGCAGCCCAATCGACGAGCTCGTCCAGCTCGGGACGGGTCATGTTGCGTATGACCAGCTGATTCGACACCGCGAAGTACTCCTCAGTCGCTAAGCGAGCGTGTGGTCCATCCCCACTCTGAACCCTTTCGGTATAGCTTCAACCCGAGTATTGATCCAGGTCGTCACGTCACCTGCAGAACATGTTCGTCGCCATTGGACTGTCCTCAGCGCGAGGCCTGATTGCTGTCAGCGAGGGTGGAACATGCACCTGCAAGAGCCGGGCCTGCCCGCGATGCAGACGACGCGACGTATCAGACAGAACGCGGCGCAGCTTTCGCGGGCAAGTGGAATGCTGCCCGGCCCTTCCTGGCGTGATTCCTCGTGCTAGATGAAACCACCTACTTGAATGCCTTGAGCAAGCGTGGTTCACCGCTCCTGAAGAACCTCGATTTAGGTTGACTGACTTCCTCAGGGCGTGAAGCTGCCGGTGGGAACCGGCAGAAACCGGCTAGTAACGCAAGCGCGGGAAGTTGCATTGCATTTGAGTATCTACGGACTAACCTCAGTGCATCATTACACTGCGCGCAGGGGGACTTGCTGCCAAGGCGTCATTTCCCAACTGACCTGCATTTCACGTTGGCCAAGGAGCCTTATGAAGACCTTCTTGCTAAGGGCTGCCCTGTTCGTTGTTTTATTTTTCTTTGCCTTGCTCTGCCTTCTCGTGTCTCTTTCCTCGTTCAAGGAGGTGGACGAGACGAAGACTTGGCAGAAGTTGCATGCCACTGTCGCCACTGTCTCCATTTCTGAGGAGATGCGCAGTAAGGGTATGACCTATTGCCCTCTGGTTAACGTGACCTTTGAGTTGAACGGACAGCAATACACTTATCCGCTCGAAATATCGCAGCGGCCCTGTAGGACCAGCCTGGAGTCGGTCGAAAGATCAATTGCAACACTCAGGGAAGGAAAAGTGATCGAAATTCTTGTCGACCCTGCAAAGCCGGGTAGAGTGAAGCCAGGTACTTACTCACTAGGTGGGGGTTTTTACTTGGGCGTTTTCTTGGGCACGCTAGCCTTTATCGGGGCCATAGCTGTCCTGGTGTTTCCTGCTAAGAAAACTGTCAAGTTGACGCAAAGAGAAAGTATTTCACATTCAACTTTGAGCAAGAAAGAAGTTCAGGAAAAAGTTCGCGAACTACTCGCCGCCGGCACTGCAAAGTCGGAAGTGTTTTCACAACTCTCCGGGCGGGGTGTAAAAGACAGTCATCTTGCCTACTTTATAGCTTCGTATGCAGATCCAATTCGTTGTGACGAGCACGATCGCAAGGTCAATATTCTCATCACGATAATGCTCGCCCAGGCTTTGATTGCATTCTTTCTGGGATTGTATATCGGCGCCAGGATGGGGCCAACGGCCAAATGGGTTATGGGTGTTTCAATGACCTTGATTCCCTTGTTTTTGGTATGGGGCTTCTACAACCATCGCGTCGGCGCCTACAACGCGTACATACTCCTATCGTTTCCCCAATTCCCAAGATCGCTTGCGGGGTTTACATCGAGTCCGGCAACAACCACTATCGCATTAGCTATCAGTATCGTTATCCTGGCTTATGTTTGGTACGTCCGAGGAAAAATCTTTCCAGACTTCGTCTTCGTCAATCCCAGGAAAGTCAAAGGCAAGTACTTCTTTACGGGCTGACCCATCATGCCGCCGGACCTGCCCGAACGGCTGTCCAGGCCTGTGAGTTCAATCGTTAGCGAAGACTGCTGCGGGTCGATTTCAGCCGGTTCCAGCAGGCAGTTATTGGCCGACTTCTGCCTGTCGTGACCGGCAGAAGTCGACCCGAAGCTGTCGACCGATTCTGTTGAAAAAGTCCGAGCGGATTGACTCTGCCTACACTGAGATTGAAAAGCGTCCGATTTACGCGTTGCAAGCCTTCCTGGCAGGGCAAGCGGATTGCAGTGAATCGCTCCAGCCCTACCACTTATGCCTGAGTCGTTAATCATGGATGAAGTCACTACCATGCCCTCGGATGATGTACCTGACCTTCAACGTATAGTGCAGCGCAAGCTCGGGCGCTGTCTGTTGCGCTTGCAACAATACGAACGGCTGCTGAAAGTCATAGTCGCGCATGGCGAGTTGAGCGGCCCTGCGGATCGGCTGCATACCATCCGTGGGCAAAAGATCGCATGTGCCCAGAAAAAGACCATGGGCACGTTGGTCGGAATGCTGACCGAAAGCTTTCTGACCCAGTCGCCCCAAAATGAAGAATCACAGACGGAAGCCGATGTCGGTGACCAGATCTGGTTCAGCTATCGACTCCAGTTGGAAATGCCAGCCGAGCACTATGAGGCAACGAAGGCCGCCCTCAAGGAGCTGGTCGACCTGCGCAATGAACTGGTTCACCACTTCATTGAGCGTTTCGATCTCTGGACTGAATCAGGCTGCCAGGCGGCGGATGGTTTTCTGGAGGAAAGCTACGAAACCATCAATCGGCATTGTCTGAATCTGCAATGTTGGGCCAAAACCATTGATGTGGCAGCAGCTAAAGTGGCTTCGGTTATGCTAAGCCAAGCATTTGAAGATGCGCTCATCGATGGTATCAGGGAGGACGGTTCAATCTATTGGCCTGGCAGTGGGATATGCCGCTGTTTACGTGAAGCGGAAACCAAGCTTGCCAAAGGTGGCTGGACTCGACTGGAAGCAGCCATCCACTGGATTGGTGGTACCTATCCAGAGCAGACGCCCAAGCGCTACGGTTGCAGCGACTGGAAGCATGCCCTGCGCGAGTCACAGCAGTTCGAAATACGAAAACCCCAAGCTGATAATGAACCTACTGCCGTCTGGTATCGCAGCAAGGTCAGCTGAATGGAAAACTGAATCGTCCTTCCTTTTGTAAGCGCGCTGACTGACTGCTTCTGGCCGGAAACTGACGTTGACGAGAGGCAGCTGCCGGACAAAGCCTGTCTGCTGGACTCGGCTGAAATAAACCCAGGGCTGCCGTCTTGGAGAGGCCGATTAGAGTAGAAGAAATGAATATGCGCCCAGTTTTCAAACGAAGTAGGCGGTGGTTGAGCGCATTGTTAGCTGTTACCACCATCCGTTGCTATGTAGGACGGTTTTTTTGTAAAAGTCTATGTTTGCGCGGAGTGCATAAAATGCACTTACTCCATATTTAAGGGCATTGGATAATTCGGGGTATCCGAGCGCATCTAGAAGAAGACTTAGGGCTATAACAATGGCAACTGACAAGATTAAGTATGTGATTGATTTCTTCCACATTCCTTTGGATAGGTAATATATTGGGCCGAAGAGATACGCCAATATGTTAAAAGAGAAGGCTTTTCTTCGCTCCGGCTTTGGAAGATTTTTGAGGTTGGGTAGCTTTGGCCCGCCTGCATGAGCGATTGCCTTGAAGCGCTCTTTCCAAGCTGCAGAAATCGGTAGGTTTTCTATCATTTCGTCAGTCGGTTGTTCGTTTAGTTCGAGAACCACTGCGGTGGGTGGGGAGTAGGGATTATGAGATTCCATGAGGCTTCCTTGTTGATGGTGGCTAACTATAAGTAGACGGCAGAAGTAGCGTAGTATTTTCCGTCGTTTCTGTCGCATAACGTTCCTTGCTCATGCGTAACTCCCTGTTTTGCTTGAGTGTCGCGCTAGAAACACGAAATGAGGCGAGTAGGAATGGCGGCATTGTCTTTGGCCTCATTGCGGAGTCTAGCAGCGCGCCCGAGGTCTGCTATTGGCCGATTCTGTTGAAAAAGTCGGCCATAGTTTCCACGATAGAAAAGTACGCGCTTGAGATTGAAACCTCTACATTGAGCAGAGGATTCCGGGCTCAGATTTCGCGTAGCGGCGCGCAAAAAAGGCGTTTTCAGCGGTCAGTATGCGGTCAATCTGGAAGAACCGACTTTTTCAACAGAATCGGCCGATTTCTGCCTGTCACCAAGGGCAGCAACCGACCCAAAGCTGTCATTAACAGAGGGACATACCGCTGCTTCGTAGCTGACCTGTAAAATAGGTACCGGGCGGCACCACGCCGGTTGAACACTGCCTCGTAGTTGCCAGCACGGGCAGCGCAAAGCGACGACTCCCACTTCAACGAATCAAACCAACTGGCATGCGGACCTTAGTCACCGGTTTGCTGTTCCATCATGTGGGGTTGTCGTGAGTTGCAACTGCGCCGACGGCACTGGTAGGTAGAGTTTTCGCCCACAACTTGTGGCGGAGCGTTCATATACGCTCGTTTGATGTGCTCATTCACTCCGCTTGGGCCGTCCCGTGCAGAGGCGACCCATGCGTTTTGCGAGCGAGAGGCAGGAACTACTGCGCCGCGTTCTTGACCTGCTGCATTTCTTGATCGTAAAGCAGCTGTCCCTCAGCAGTCAGCTTTGGAGCATCCAGCTTGATGGTCAGCTTGTCGAGCTTGCCGGTGAAACGGAACGGCGGTAGATAGTCGTTGTCGTCCACCCCCATCCGGGTATCCACCCCGACGTCGAAGGTTTCGTCGACCGTCACGAGGAACGGGATGGTGTGCGGGATCGATTTGCGGTCGACTTCCTTACCGTCCACCGACAGGACACCGGTGCCACCCTTGCCGAAACCGTGCCCGTCGTATTTGAAGTCAAACACAACGGTGTGCTTGCCGGGCGTGAGCGCATCCTGGCCTTCCCAGCGGAAGTGTTCAACGGCCAGAAGGTTGTAGGCAAAGACAGGCTTGCCCTTCACCAAGTAGAAGCCATAGCCACCGAAGCGCCCACCGAGTGTGTTGAGCATCCCCTCGGCGCCGCCCGGTGGGATTTCCACCTCGGCCGTGATGGAGTAGGACTTGTTGAGGGTGTTGGGGGCGCTGCTTTCGGGCAGCCCGGACAATTCACTCGAGTACGTAAAGACAGTCCGGCCGGCGGTCGCGTTTGGTCGCGGCGTGGTGGCGCGCTGGAGTAAGTCGTTATCCAGCGGGAACACGTTATATTTCGCCGCCTCGATCAGGAAAAGCTCCTTCATGTCGCGCAGCTTGTCGGGCATCTTCGCGGCGAGGTCATTGTTCTGCGAAAAATCCTCCGCGATGTTGTAAAGCTCCCAGTTGTATCCGTTGACAACGTCGGGCATCTTGCCCAAGCCGAGAAGCCAGGGCGCCAGAGGCGGGGTCGTGGAGGCGATCCAGCCGTCGTGGTAGATGGCGCGGTTGGCAAGCATTTCAAAGTACTGAGTGGTGCGCGTGGACGGGACGTTCGCGTTCACCTTGTCCCAGGTGTAGGCCATGCTCACACCTTCGATGGGCTTCTGAGCGATACCATCCACCATCACCGGTGCCAGGATGTGCGTGGCTTCCAGGATCGTTGGAACGATGTCGATCACGTGATGGAACTGTGTGCGGATGCCACCGGCGTCCTTGATACGGTCAGGCCATGACATGACCATACCTTGCCGGGTTCCACCGAAGTGCGACGCCACCTGTTTGGTCCATTTGAATGGTGTATCGAAGGCCCAGGACCAGGCCACCGACATATGCGGCATAGTCTTGTCCGAGCCCCAGATGTCGTAGAATTTCAATTGCTCCGCGACCGGAACATTAATGCCTTGAATTGCGGCCATATCGAACGGGGTACCGATGGTGGAACCTTCGGCGCTGGTGCCATTGTCGCCGTTGATGTAAATGATCAGTGTGTTGTCGAGCTTGCCCATGTCCTCCACGGCCTGGATAACACGGCCGATCTCATGATCGGTATAAGCCACGTAAGCGGCAAACACTTCTGCCTGGCGGGCAAACATTTTCTTTTCATCGGCGTTGAGCGTGTCCCACTTCGGCAGGTCATCCGGCCAAGGGGTGAGTTTGGTATTCACCGGAATCACGCCGAGCCGCTGCTGGTTCGCGAAGATCTGATCGCGCAGGGCATTCCAGCCCATGTCGAACTTGCCCTTGTACTTCTCGATCCATTCCGGTGTCGGTTGATGCGGTGCATGCGTGCCACCGGGCACGTAATAGACGAAAAACGGCTTGTCAGGCGCGGCCGCATTCAAGCCATTCATGTACTTGATGGCTTCGTCCGCCATATCGGTGATGAGGTTGTACTCAGGCTTCCCGACCCACGGTTCGATCTGGGTATGATCGCGGAAGAGAAAAGGCTTCCACTGGTCGGATTCGCCGCCCACGAATCCGTAGAAATAATCGAAGCCCATCCCGCTCGGCCATTGGTCATAGGGGCCAGCCAGGCTGTATTGGTAGTTGGGGGTGTTGTGATTCTTGCCAAACCACGACGTAGAATAGCCGTTTTCCTTCAGGATCCTGCCGATCGTGGCACTGTTCTTGTCAATGATCGAGTCGTAGCCCGGGAATCCGGTGGACTGCTCGGTGATCACACCAAAGCCCACGGAGTGATGGTTGCGCCCGGTGATAAGCGCTGCCCGCGTCGGCGAGCAGAGTGCGGTGGAGTGGAACTGCGTGAAGCGCAGCCCGGCCTTCGCGATCCGGTCCATGGCCGGCGTGGGGATGACGCCGCCAAAGGTGCCGGACACGCCATAACCCTGGTCATCGGTCATGATCAGCAGCACGTTGGGCGCGCCCTTGGGCGGCACCACGGTTGGTGGCCAATAGGGCTTGGACTCCTTGACGTCCATATTGATGACGCCGCCGAACGGTGCTGGTGGCGCGGGCAGATAATTCCCGTCAAGGGTCGTGGTCGCACTGGGTGAACCGGGCGTGCCGTTGACTTCCTGTGTCGCTGCATTGGCGCAAGAGAGCGCAAGTAAGGCAACTGCCAGTCCTGAACTGATGCGCTGGCGTAACGATAAAGGTTTATTCCAGTGTGCAGTGGCCATGGCCAGCTCCTGTAAACCCCCGAAACCCCAAGTTCGGAGTGTAGAACCGTTTTCTTCTCTCGCCAGTCCATCTCAACGTTAACCCGAGTGGTCGTTGACTTTGGAGGAGTGGTGTCTATACCTGATTTTGATACCAGGCAGGTTCAGCAATGGCCGCAGACTGAAATCAAGAGGAACGCAAATGCTTATCAGGAAACGGCGTTTAGGTATCGCCATTGTCTGCGCCGGGATCGTGTCGGTTTGCCTGGCGTTTGTGGTGTATCAGCACATTCGTGGCCCTATGCCTTTGACGCTGGGTGATGGAAAAAATGGCCCCCTGGAAATGGTCTGGCTTCCTGCCGGAGAATTTTTGATGGGGAGCGATCATAAGCAGGCTCGTCCAAACGAGGGGCCGGCGCACAAGGTTCGACTCGACGGGTATTGGATCGACCGCTACGACGTCACCAATGCCGATTTCTCCCGTTTCATTTCTGAAACGCATTACGTCACCACCGCCGAACGCAAACCCAAATGGGAAGATCTGAAAGTCCAACTGCCACCAGGGACGCCTGAGCCGGATGACAGCGACTTGGTGCCTGGCGCATTGGTTTTTGTCGGCACAGACAGACCAATCCCGCTCAATGATTTCAGCCAGTGGTGGGCATTTGTCCCGGGGGCTGACTGGCGTCACCCGCTGGGGCCTGACAGTACCATCGAAGGCAAGGAAAACCATCCAGTTGTTCAGGTTTCACGTGAAGATGTTAAGGCCTACGCCGCATGGGCGCACAAGCGCCTACTCACCGAGGCCGAATGGGAGTACGCCGCAAGAGGCGGACTGGAACAAGCGAATTATGCGTGGGGGAATGACTTCTCGCCTGGTGGAGAAAAGATGGCGAATACCTGGGATGAGATTCAGCCGTTTCCCGTGACCGGAGCCAGTAACAAATTCAAAATTGGTACCAAGCCGGTAGGCAGTTACCGACCTAACGCCTATGGACTCTACGATATGTCCGGGAATGTTTGGCAGTGGGTCGCCGACTGGTATCGTGCCGACGCATTTAGAGTTGGGCTGAAACGTCAACCGGCGGGTGAAGCAGCGGTAAACCCGGTGGGGCCATCCGACAGCTATGACCCCGAACTTGGGGTGACGGCCAATGCACCGCAGCGTGTAATCCGAGGCGGATCTTTTCTTTGTAGTGACAGCTACTGCACGAGTTTTCGAACCAGTGCCCGGCAGGGCGCAGATCCTATGAACTCCATGTCGCATCTGGGCTTTCGCTTGGCGATGAGTAATGACCAATGGGAAAAGAACCGTTAAATACAAAATGCATGCGGACCATGCGTGAAAACACGAATGACTGCTCTTGGCCGTTCTCTGCCGATCATGGTTACAAAGCGTGCTGGTCAAATCCGATGCAATCGGTGGTCAGAACGAATGCAAATGACTGGTCAGGTCGAATGCAAGCGGGTGGTCAAGTGGAGTGCAATTTCGCAGTCATCTGACATGGTCGCTGCTCCAGTTCTTGTAGAAATCGTGGCAGCGACCAAAAAAATGGCCCGCATGCGGGCGGGCCAAATGGGAATTCTTCAAAGGAGCAGGGTTAATCTGCGCTCCACCATGTGAGCGATTGGTGAAAAGCATGTCGCAGAAACGAAAAAGCCCGGCACATTAGCCGGGCTCTCTGTAGATGGGCCAAATCCCTTTGGCTGACTGCATTGTGCTTGGTAGGTGTGACGAAGGCATGACAGGGGCAGATACGAGAAGCCCGGCTCTGGACCGGGCATTTGAGTTACATCGGTACGACCGCCAAGCCGCTACAACATCTCGCCGTCATACCACGGGCCTACTCCGCCTTCCCCCGCACACTTCTTCTCGCCTTCATAACCCGCCAGCTAGTTTGTGCCGTTCAATGGAGAACCCTGCGACTCTCTCCAATCCTGATCCGATCAAGCGCCCGGTTTAATGCGTCCAAGGCATCGAGGAGAGCTTTCGCCTCGGCTTCCCGGCCATCCCCCCATAGGCGTTCAGCCATTTTGTTCAGGGCTTGGATAGAACGCTCAATTTCAGCAGCAGTCACTGCTGCTTTACTGTCCGTCAGCTTCTTCTTCATTGAGTAACCGTTTACAGGGCATTGCTTGTATTTCAGATCTAGCGCGAATACGCCCGCCAGACGCATGGCTATTCAGCCTTCCGGACAATCCTTCCCGCCTTCACCTCATCTGTGTAAGCAGTCAGCCGATCAGCTTGCTCATGCAGCTTTTCGATCGTCTCCATTGCCTCCAGAAGCTCTGTATCCCCGCGCTGTTTTGCAAGCCTGAACATTTCCAGGGCAGCTTCTTCGAGGGAATATGCAGCGGCTTTCAAGTCGCGGCGTAACTCTTGATTGGGTTTGTTAAGTGCCATGACAACCTCCTGCCAATCCCTTCCGCGATCATTGGCAGTGGTCTGCCTTCGCCGGCCGGACTACCTGACCTGCACCGATTTCTTTAATCCAGCCATCTAACCGATTCTCACCTTGCTGGAAGATTGTGATCATCCTTCGAAGCGCCTCAGCGTCTGGTCCATTACCTGCGTGGCTTAGCCGCTCGGCAATCCGGACTAACTCCACGGCCGACCACTTCAGATCAGAGGCGACACCCTGCAGATCGCGCTTCAGGTCCTGCACTGGTTTGTTGAGCCCCATCATCACCCCTTACAAGTCCCCACAACACTAATCCGATATTCAGTTGCGAAATTGCACTCTACTTGATCACCCGCTTGCATTCGACCTGACCAGTCATTTGCATTCGTTCTGACCACCGATTGCATCGGATTTGACCAGCACGCTTTGTAACCATGATCGGCAGAGAACGGCCAACAGCTGACTGTCGATTTCGTCTGAGGCACATGCATGTGCATGGCATTTGACCAACTGCTTATTAGGATTAAAGTCTAAGGGAAAGATCGACCCCGTCAGTCTTTGATCCGCAACGGCTATCGCCACGCAGGTTCCTCAATGGCAGGTACAGAAACGGAGTATTGCTCATGATCAAATACCTTCGAATGATGGCAATGATTTCAATACTCGCGATCACGGCGGGCTGCCAGATGGGTCAATCAACTTCCGCCTCTGATGCGATGGCTGCTAACGCGGAAATGGACCGTGAGGCGAAAGCGGCGTTACAGAGTTTGTATGCCAAAACGCCGCAAGCGCGCGCCCTAGCGCAGCGAGCCAAGGGTATCCTCGTTTTCCCTGATGTGCTGAAAGCGGGCCTCATCGCCGGCGCACAGCATGGCGAAGGCGAATTGATTGAGAACGGAAAAGTCACGGGATACTACGCGACCACAGCAGCCTCATACGGCCTTCAGGCGGGCGTGCAGCGGTTTGGATACGTGATGTTCTTCATGACCTATTCAGCGATGAACGACCTGAAAAATGTTAATGGGTTTGAGGTCGGCGTGGGCCCAAGCATCGTGGTCGTAGATTCGGGCATGGCCAAATCGATGACTACCTCGACGGCTCAGTCCGATGTCTATGCGTTCATCTTTGATCAAAAGGGCTTAATGGCCGGGCTGGGATTGCAGGGTTCAAAAATTACCAGGCTCAATCGCTGAGGCCGTCTGCATGTCGCTTACACAGAATTTAGTTGTGTTGCATCGACCTGCTGAATTCACAATCCCTGGCTGCCCTTAGCGGAGGGCAGCAATGAGTCGATTTCTGCCTTCGACGACCGGCTGAAACCGACCGGAAGTGGTCACCTCTGCGCTTCACAAGCACGACTCTCAGGCGCGCTTGGGGAGTTTCCAGTTCGGGCGGATGAAGTGGCATGTGTAGCCATTCGGTATACGCTCGAGGTAATCCTGGTGCTCCGGCTCCGCTTCCCAAAAAGGTCCCGCCGGTTCGATTTCGGTGACAACCCGGCCTGGCCACAGGTGTGAAGCATCGACATCGGCAGCGGTGTCCTCGGCGCTGTCGCGTTGCTGTTCGCTGAGGTAGTAGATCGCCGAACGGTAGCTGGGGCCCAGGTCATTACCCTGACGGTTGGGCGTGCTGGGGTCGTGTATCTGGAAGAAGAACTCAAGGATCTGCCGGTAGCTGATCACGGCAGGGTCGAAGACGATCTCGATAGCTTCGGCGTGGTTGCCATGGTTGCGGTAGGTGGCATTCGGCACATCGCCGCCGGTGTACCCGACCCGCGTGTGTAGCACACCGGGATAGCGCCGCAGTAGATCCTGCATGCCCCAGAAGCAACCTCCGGCGAGAATGGCAGTTTCGGTTTGTCTGGTCATGGTCTGTCGTTCCTCTCGGAGGCGTTGGGTATAGCCATTGTTATGAGGGCGTGTTGGTCAATTCCAAGGTTTCGCGCAGGTCCTTGATCGATCATTGTGAATCGCAACGTAAAAAACCACAGCACCAGGGCAGTCGCGCTGATCGAGGCGCCCAGCATACTGACAGCTATCCAGCCCCATAGCGCATAAACCTGCGTCGCGGCGGCAGCTCCCAGTGCACTGCCCACCGAGTAAAAGCACATGTACGCACCGACCATGCGACTTTGCGCGTCGGGTCGTGCCGCAAAGACGAGGCTCTGGTTGGTGACGTGTACGGCCTGCACGGCGAAGTCGAGCAGGACCACTCCGCAAACCAGGGCGATCAGTGACGTCTGCGCAAACGCGATGGGCAACCAGGACAGCGTCAGGATCGCCAGCGAAATGCCCGTGACTCTTTGCCCCATACCTTGATCGGCCCAGCGACCGGATCTTCTGGCAGCAAGTGCACCGGCGACGCCTGCCAGGCCAAACATGCCGATGACCGTGTGTGAAAGCGACAGCGGCGGGGCGCTCAACGGCAGCACCATGGATGTCCAGAGCACCGAAAAAGCGGCAAAGATCAACAAGGCCAGCAGGCCCCTGATGCGCAAGACCGGTTCGGTCATGAACAGCGTGAAGAGCGACCGGATGAGTGCCGGGTAGGTGTATCGATTGCGTGGAGACACCGCGGGAGGCAGCACTTTCCAGAACAGCGCCGCGAGGGTCAGCATCAATCCAGAGGAAACGAAATACACGGTGCGCCAGCCCGCCAGATCTGCGATCAGCCCGGAAGTGAATCGCGCCAGAAGTATGCCCAGGACAATGCCACTGGTTACGGTTCCCACGGCCTGGCCACGTTGTGACGGGGTTGCCAGCACGGCGGCATAGGCCACCAGCACTTGAACCATCACGGCCAGCAAACCCACAACGATCATGGCCCCCAACAGGGTCAACCATTGCTGTGCGGCGCCGACCCCCGCCAGCGCAATCGCGGACAGCAGCACTTGAGTCAGAATCAGCCCTTTACGGTTCAACAAGTCACCCAGCGGGACGATGAACAGCAACCCGAGCGCGTAACCGACCTGGGTAGCCGTCACCACAAACCCGATCATCGATGAGGCCACACCCAGGCTCTGAGCCATTGAATCGAGTAAGGGTTGCGCGAAATAAACGTTGGCGACTGCCAGCGCGCAGGTGAGCGAAAATAAAAACGTGAGCGATGGAGAAAGCCCCGAAGCCTGCGTGACGAAAGTCTGGGTGGTTGAGTCGGCATCTGCTGTCACATGAGCCTCCGCGGCGTTAAACTGGTTTCAATTAAAAACTTGATTCAATTGTTGCTGCATCTAGTTTCAAATTGCAACCACATTGCTCAAAGTTGAACGACAGGCTTGGCGGTCCTTATCCAAAAGGTAAATACGATGGTCGAAGACGCTTCATCGCACAGCAGCGAATGTCCGGTAGCACGAACACTGGAAGCCATTGGGGATCGATGGTCGCTCTTGATCATTCGCGACGCGTTTGACGGCATTCGCCGATTCAGCGAATTCCAGAAAAGCCTGGGAGTGGCCAAAAACATCCTGGCATCGCGCCTGAAAGCGCTGGTTGAGGTCGGTGTATTCGACGTTCAACCTGCTTCGGATGGCAGTGCCTACAAGGAGTACGTCCTGACGGAGAAAGGACGGGAGATCTTTCCGGTGGTGGTCAGCATGAGGCAGTGGGGCGAACGTTTCCTGTTCACGCGGGAAGAGACCCGTTCTGTGTTGTTGGACAATGCGTTCGGCCAGTCCCTGATGCCGATAGAAGTTCGCTCCTCGAGCGGTCAAAAACTTGGGCCGTCCGATTGCCACAGAGTGAGAGTGGTTGCCGACGAGTCGTGAATCGACAAGTGCCCCCTCAAGCGGATGCCTCCTGCGCTGAGCTTTGTTGAACGAATCGCTCAATCAGCCATCTCGCGGCCGGTCCTGGTGGCAGATCCGTGCGGTAAATGACGTCAAAGGCATAAATCCCGCTCTGGTATTCCGGCAGGTTCAGACGTACCAGCCGACCGGCCTGCAGGTCTTCCTCGACCATCGGACGGGGCATGTTCCCCCAGCCAATGCCTTCACGCAGCAGCATGTGCTTGGCGCCCAGGTCCGCCAGGCGCCAGGTGCGGTTGCTGAGGACGGCGAAATCCTTGTCCTTGGTCAGAAGCGAGCGGTCGGACAGCACCAGTTGCGTGAACTCTCGCCCGGCGCCCGGAATATTCACATCGCTTGATGCCAGTGGATGATTCGGCGCCGCCACCGGAATCAACTCGACACTGCCGACGCCAATTCTTTCGATACCGTCGATGCCCTCGTTCATGGGGCCACTGACACCGATGATCGCGCCACCGTTGATCACCAGGTCGGTGACGGCACCGAGCGCCTCCATATGCAAGTGCAGGGCAACCGTAGGGAACTCTTCGCGAAAGGATTTGAGTGCATCCACCACGCGCTCGGGGGGCAGCATGACATCGAGCACCACGTGGACTTCGGCTTCGAGCCCCTGAAGCAAGCCTTTGACCTTGGCGCGTAGTCCATGGATGCCGTTGGCAATGGTCCTGGCTTCGGCCAGAACGGTGCGACCGGCATCGGTGAGCTGGGGTTTGCGGGTTGTCTGGCGGTCGAATAGCGACACACCGAGCTGCATTTCAAGGTTGGCGATCGAGTAGCTGATGACCGAAGTGGCGCGGTGCAGTTTTCTGGCGGCCGCCGCAAAGCTGCCGACTTCCACGACCGTCAGGAACACGCGCAGTTGGTCCAGCGTCGGTGTTCCCGGGTCAGAGATCATGGCTGTTTCCTTGAATCAGACGGCGCTTGGCAAATTGCACGATTGAACTCCTATACCGGCTACGTGGGTCTGCTTTTCTAATTTATCGAATCTAATGATCTAAATTAGTCAGCTATTCAGATTAACCGGTGAGGCGCAAGATTTCTTCATAGCGGCGATTCATGGCGAGTCGCGCAAACTTTGAAGGAAATACCCCATGACGACTTCTGCAAACATCGCTCAATCAACCACCTCTGAACAGACCCGTTCCGATGTGACCCAATCCTCGGCCTCGTTGATCGGCCGCGTACTGCTCAGTGCAATCTTCATCCTTTCCGGTTTTTCGAAACTCGCCGCTCCGGCAATGATGGTCGGCTACATCGGTTCGGTCGGGCTTCCGCTTCCACAATTGGCGCTGGCGCTGGCGATCATTGTCGAGATCGGCGGTGGCCTGGCATTGATCGCCGGTTATCGTACCCGCACCGTTGCCGCAGTCCTGGCAGTGTTCAGCGTGTTCACCGCACTGGCGTTCCATAACGCACTGGGCGATCAGAACCAGTTCATCCACTTCTTCAAGAACATCGCGATGGCCGGTGGCCTGTTGCAGGTCGTGGCCTTCGGTGCCGGTCGCTTCAGCCTCGACGCGCGCCGTCGTTGATACCTCCTGCGCTGCGAAGGCCGACCCCTCGCAGCGCAATGCGTTCTCCCTTTTTTGAATAGTCGAGACCTCCATGAATGCCATACGTGTGCACAAATACGGCAGTCCTGAAGTTTTACGTCTGGGAAATGCGTAGTTTCGCGACCCGTTACTCGTGTACCCGATCAACAGTTCGCCGCGCCTGGTTCAACAGGTGATCAACATCCTCGGCGGTGGTGGCGAACGAGGTGACAAAGCGAACGATGTTGGGTCCCCAGCGATCATGGTAGAAACCGAACCCGGCCTTCAGCAGCGCTTCGATTATTGCCGAGTCCAGGCGACAGAACAGGATGTTCGCCTCGGTGCCGCCGAGCACGTCAACACCGCTCAAACCCCCAAGGCCCTGCGCCAGGCGCTGGGCCGCAGCGTTGGCCTGGCGTGCATTGCGCAGCCAGAGGTCGTCGGTCAGGTACGCATCGATCTGCGCCGAAAGGAAACGCATCTTGGAAAAGAGATGGCCTGCGCGCTTGCGCCGGTAATTCATTTCGGCCGCGAGCGAGGTGTTGAACAGGACGATCGCTTCCGCCGCCAGCGCACCATTCTTCGTGGCACCAAACGACAGGGCATCCACGCCTGCCTTCCACGTCATCTGCGCAGGGGAGCAACCAAGCGACACCAGGGCGTTGGCAAATCGGGAGCCATCCATATGCAATCCCAGGGAAGATGACTTGCAGACGTCACCGATGGCTGCGATTTCGTCCAGGGTGTAGATGCTGCCGACTTCGGTGGCCTGAGTGATGCTGACGCAGGCGGGCTGGGTCGTGTGTACATCGCCGACTTTTTCGCGAGTCCGCTCGCGCAGTCGGACGATATCCAGCTTGGCCGCCGGGCCGTCGACGGTCATCAGCTTCGCACCGTTGGAAAAGAACTCCGGCGCGCCGCATTCATCGTTGTTGATATGACTGGCCGGGTGGCAATAGATGTTGCCCCATGGCGGCGTCATCGCGCTCAGGCACAGGGCGTTGGCGGCGGTGCCGGTGGGCACGAGCAAGACCTCCACTTCACGCTCGAAGATCTCGCAGAACTTGCGCTTGACCTGTTCAGTCAACGCGTCTGTTCCATAGGGGCTCGCCTGGCCCGTGCTGTGTTTGACGATGGATTGTGCCACCTCCGGCGATGCGCCAGCGATGTTGTCACTTGAAAAACCCAGTGCGGGCGGTCTGTTTGTTTCACCGTTCATCATCCAGTTCTCGGCTGCGCAGGCGAAGGTGTTTCGCCCGTATTGGCGCATCCTATGGAGAGGGAAGGTTGCCGCGCTTGTAAAAAATTGACGTTCGCTTGATGGCCGACGGCCTAAGTCCTGTAGCGCGAGGGCGCGACGCCGAATGCCTGTCGAAAGGCGCGGTTGAAATGGCTTTGATCGTAAAAGCCGACGGCGTGGGCGACCTCGATGATCGGTTGCCCGCTACGTGATAGCAGGCCACAAGCCCGTTCTAGACGCAGGCGAAGCAGCCATGCGTGCGGCGTCATGCCGATGGTCCGCTTGAATTGTTTGAGGAACGGGAAGCGACCCAGTCCGCACAATCCAGCGAGATCATCGAGGGTGATTCGCTGATCGATGTGGCTGAAACAATAGTCCCTGACGCGAGACCATTGCAGGGGCGATAGCGTGCCTGTGATCGTTTCGGGTTTGATCGCCCGTGACTGGCTCAACAGGTGTTCAAGGAGGGTGATCCATTGCGTCTGCACCGCGAGGCTGCCGGGTCCGACGGCCTGCTGCATCGCTTCGTGCAACCCGTGCAGGCTGCCGACAACTCCCGTGTCTTCAAGCAACACACTGGTCAACTCAAGCTCTCTCGGTTGACCGCTGATCTCCTCGGTCATACTCGCGACCAGCGCCTGGGACAGACGGAATGTCTTGAGCGTATAGGCGTCGCCGCCCTCGGGCAGACCATCGTGGATTTCACCCGGTGGCATCAGGGCAATACTGCCCGGACCTAAAAGAAACGACTCGCCTTTGGATCGATGACGCTGGATGCCTTCGGTGACAAAGCCAATGTGGAAATCGAGGTGGTAATGGCGATCGAAGCCGGTATCCACAAAGCGTGCGGACCCCAGCACCAGGCCTGGTACTTCGGACACGTGATGGTAATTGGCATGTTCAGTCATGAAACCTGTTCAACAATCGGCGAGGAGGGCGGGGACTGCAAAGTCTAGGGCCACCAGCGGAATAGATCCATGGGCATCGACTGCCGCTCGCTACAGGTGCACCTCTGGTGCGTGCGACGCATTCAACTTCTCGATCACCAGGTCGATGAAGGCCGATACCGCGAGCGGCAACTGTCGGCGGCTTGGATACAGCACGTTCAGGCCATAGCCTTTGGGTTGGTATTGCGCCAGCACCGGGACGAGCACACCGGCCTGAACATCGAGCCTGGCCATCACCGGCGGCAGTAGCGCGATGCCGAGGCCGGCCACGGCGGCCCTGCGCAGTGCCTGTGCGGTATTGCCACTGAAGCGCCCAGTGACTTGCACTTCCTCCTCACCCTGCGGGCCGATCAAGCGCCATGTGGCGTGGCCGCCGGGTTGCGCTGAGATCACACAATCGTGGTTTACCAGGTCCTGCAGCGTGCGGGGTGAGCCGTGCGCGGCAATGTAGGCGGGGCTTGCGACCATTCCGACGCTGCGTGGGTCAAGGATCTGACGGCCGACAAAACCGGAATCGCGCAAGGCGCCGCCGCGAAACGCGACATCGATCTGCTCTGCGATCAAGTCGGCCTTCGCATCGCTGAGTATGAAGTCGAGCCTCACGCGTGGATACGCGGCGAGAAACCCGGTCACCCAGTCCATCTGGAAGAAGTCGAAGAAGTCGGCTGGAGCCGCCACACGCACCAGGCCATTGGGCTCGTTACTACCCGTTATCAACTCCTGTCCGGCTTCGAGCAAACCGTCGACTGCGCCTGCACAACGCTCATGGAAGTCCTGGCCTGCACTGGTGAGTGTGAGCTTGCGGGTGGAGCGTTGTAGCAGCCGAGTGCCGAGGTGTGCTTCGAGCTGCTGGATGCGACGACTCACGGTATTGGGCGGCATTCCCAGCCGTCTCGCCGCCTCTGCAAAGCTGCCGCAGCGGACTACCTGCACAAACATGGCGATGTCATTGAGGTCGAGCATGGCCGTTCATTCCTGTCGATGGTGGACGAGTGCAATCCAATTGTATCGGCTAATCAAGCAATCGGCCCCGATCTATTGTTTGAGGTATCGGGCCGCGAGGCTTCCCAGTTCGAGAGATCATGATGAACCTTCAGCAACAACCTCTCTTCGCGATTGATCCTGGCTGCGCACGCGAACCCGAAACTCACCGCGCAATCAGTTATCGCACCACCGGCAGCGGGCATGGCGCAATTGTCCGGCTGATGAGTCCTTCGGATCTGGGCCATTTGATCAAGCCGTTCGTTTTCCTTGATCTGTTCGAAGGCGAGAGCTCATTCATCAACGGCATGCCAATGCACCCGCACTCGGGAATCGCCACCGTCACCGTCATCACCGAAGGTAATTTGCGCTTCGAGGATGCGGATTCGGGCAAGGGGATGATCGACTACGGCGGTGTCGAATGGATGCGTGCCGGAGGCGGGGTGTGGCACGGCAAGGAAATGTCGGTGGGCACATCGAAACGGATTCAGGGTTTTCAACTGTGGGTTGCACTACCGCCCGAGTTGGAAAACGCCAGTGTCGACAGTCAGTACCTGGAGTCAGGCGTGATGCCTGAAGTCGGGCCGGCGCGGTTGATTCTCGGCACCTACCAGGGTGTCCAGAGCCCGGTCCGTGCTCCTGCCGGAATGAATTACCTGTTGGTCACACTACGTGCCGGGGAATCCTGGACTTATGTTCCACCTGGAGAACATGAGTCGTTGTGGTTGAGCGTCAGCCGCGGCGCTTTGTCCGCACCAGGCCTGGTCAACGCAGGAGAGATGGCCATCTTCGAACCCGGCAACGGCGCCGTGACGCTCAAGGCGCTGCAACAAGATACGGTCTTCGTGATCGGCTCAGCCATACCTCATCCCTATGATCTGGCGCTGGGAAATTACTCGGTGCACACCAACCCGCAAGCCTTGCGTGCGGGAGAGGCGAAAATTGCCGAGATTGGCGTTCGGTTGCGTGAGTACCTGAAAAAGCCCAGCGGGTCAGCCAGCGTACCGGTATTCAAGTAGCCCATGATCCTTGACCCATGGCCGCGCGCCATTCGAGTCAGGATTGCGCGCAGTCATGGATCATGGGGCGGCTGTACAATGTCCAGTCGCCGCCCTTAACTTTGCGGCACCACCCGCGCTTCGTTTCCGGCACCCTCGACATAAACGTTCATGCCATTTTTCAGCCCCGGGTTGATCGGCTGGGTCACCTGAACCAGTACGCCGCTATGGGTGCGAACGATGATCTGCTGTGCGTCCACGGGCTGATCATATTTTTTCTTTTCGGCGTAATTGCCGCCCGCCGCGCCAGCGAGGGCACCGGCGACCATCGCCACATCCCGGCCGGTACCGTGGCCGATCAGGCTTCCCAGGGCCAGACCGCCAATACCCCCCATGATGGCGCCGACACCGCTATCGTGATTGGTCTGCATCTGGGTCTGTGTAATCTGCTCGATTTTCCCCGAACGAATCTCCATCTCGCCAGCGCCTCCGCTCCCGGCGCCGACCGCGGCACAGCCGCCAAGCACAAGACCAAAAAGCGTAATCGTCAGCCAGGAAGCGATAGTTTTCATCGTCAAACTCCATTTTCAGAGGAAGTGGATCATGCAAACGCATCCACTCACGTTAGACGAAAATGCCTGATTCGCTCGGTTGTTTGGCTGCGCAAAGCGCTTGCCACGAAGGGGCTGCGGTGCAAGCGCCTGGACCGCTCGATCCGATATAGCTTGAACGTAGTCGCATATTCCATAAATGAAGTACAAGCTATTTTTATAGTGCGTTTTAATCTATTCAGTATTTTGAATCGATTGGAGCACTTGTCTGTGAAAACTAAGGCGTTTTTACCTTTTGGCTTGGCATTACTGGCTACATGCTCGACGGCTTTCGCTGGTGCCACGCTGTATGCGGAGCCCAACGTGGTAGCGATCGAAAAGGGCGATCCGCAATGGAATGCCAAAGTCACTGAGGTCGTCACCCAGCTCAAGGCCGATGGCACCTTAAGCAAGATTTCACAGAAGTGGATCGGTGCCGATATCAGCCAATGACAGCCCTCAAACCACACCCGGCCAAGGCGACTGTCGCCCCCGAAACCGAGACGCGTCGTTTCAGCCAGCTAGTTGGTTTTCGCACTCGCCTGTATTTGACCTGGACGGTGCTGTTCGGCCTGTGCGTCGTGTTTTTCATGAGCTTCGATCTGAAGTTCTCGATCATTGTGCAGAAGTTGCCCAATCTGGTCGGCCTGCATTTGGGGCCTGACGGTTTCTTGCAGGGCGCCGCGCTGACGCTGTTCTTGTGCTTCTGTTCGATCTGGCTTTCGTCGCTCCTTGGCTTTGTGACGGCGCTGGCGCGCCTGTCTCGCAGTGCGGTGGCTTTCGGCATTGCCAGTTTCTATGCGTCTTTTTTTTGCGGTACTCCGCTGCTGATTCAAATTCTGCTGATCTACCTGGGTCTGCCGCAGTTGGGTGTGGTTCCTGGCGCCATCAGCGCGGGGATCATCGCGCTATCGCTCAATTATGGTGCCTACCTCAGCGAGATCTTTCGAGCCGGCATCATCGCTGTGGCACCCGGGCAGCGCGAAGCGGCGATGGCTCTGGGGCTGGGGCCGGCGGCAACTTTCCTGCACATCGTCCTGCCGCAAGCCATGCGCACGATCATTCCACCGACAACCAGTCAGTTCATTTCAATGCTCAAGGACTCATCGTTGATATCGGTGATGGGCGTCTGGGAAGTGATGTTCCTGGCGCAGTCATACGGTCGCTCGTCCTACCGCTACATCGAAATGCTCACCACCGCAGCCGTTATCTACTGGCTCCTGTCCATTGGACTGGAGTTGATACAGAACCGTCTTGAACGCCACTACGGCAAAGGTTTCAAGCATCAGCGCGGACCCATCCTTTTAATGACTTTTACAGGTACTACGATGTCCGATCCAAAACCTCTGTTGTTTGCGTTATACGAGCAAGCCAGTGTTGGCTGTGGCGGCGCGCCAAGCCTCTGGACGCACCCGGCTGACGAACGACTGACCATCAACTCCCTGGGCTACTGGTCGAACCTGGCACGCATCGCCGACCAGGCCCATCTCGACATGCTGTTTTTTGGTGATGTGCTGGGTTTCTACGATGTGTTTGGCGGTAATGCCGACGCGGCGATGAAGTGGGCGGTGGAAGCACCGGCCAACGATCCGTTGATGATCATTCCGGCATTGGCTGCGGTGACAGAAAACCTGGCTTTCGGCGTCACTGTCACCACCAGTTACGAGCATCCTTTCACCCATGCCCGGCGCTTCAGCACACTGGATCACCTGACTAATGGCCGGGTCGGGTGGAACATCGTTACCTCCTACCTGACCAGTGCCGCTCGCAACTTCGGCCTGGAGCAGATGATCAAGCACGATGATCGCTATGAACGCGCAGATGAATTTCTCGATGTGGTTTACAAGCTCTGGGAAGGCAGCTGGGCAAATGACGCTGTGGTTGCCGACAAGTCTCGCCAGGTCTATGCCAAGGGCGATCGCGTGCGCCCGATCAATCATGTCGGCGAGCATTACCGGGTGGCCGGGCCGCATTTGACGTCCCCGTCACCGCAACGTACACCCTTGCTGATCCAGGCCGGTTGGTCAGGCCGTGGTCGCGAGTTTGCGGCCAAGCACGCCGAACTGATTTTCATCGCCAAGTCCAACCCGCTGGAAATTCGCCAGGGCTTGGAAGATATATGGACGCAGGCCAGGGCACGGGGTCGTCACGCCGATGATGTCAAATCACTGACGGTACTGCGCATCGTCACGGCCAGGACCGAGATCGAAGCCCAACGCAAATATGACGAACTGCAAAGCAACTACCACTTGCAGGCGCAACTGGTCAGTTATGCCGGTGATACCGGTATCGACATCAGCCGCTACGCGGACGGCGACGCGTTGTCGACTCACACCGAAGGCATGACCTCCTATGTGATGCGTCCCGATGGCAGTGGCAAGCCCTTGACCGCCGGCGATGTCAAACAGCGCTTTGCCAACGTCACCCGGGGCAGCGATCTGATTCTGGTGGGAACGCCGCAACAAGTGGCCGATCGCATCGAAGAGCACGCCCGTATTTCCGGCACCAGCGGCTACATGCTCAACCCGCTGATCAGCCCAGGCAGCCTCGAAGACTTCGTTGAACTGGTCATTCCTGAACTGCAAAAACGTGGCTTGTATCGTACCCGGCCACAGAGCGGTACTTTCCGTTCGCGGTTACGGGACGATGGTGCCAACCATTTACCGGATTCTGCCTACGGAGCCTCATTCCGCTTTGATAAAGGTTTTCAGGGCGGGGCATCTTGAAAAAAGGGTCTCCAGGGGCTAATGCCAGTCAGTTAAGCGTTTGAACACCGCAAACCTTGTGGGAGCGAGCTTGCTCGCGATGNNNNTGCTCGCGATGACGGTTGGACAGTCACACAAGGGGTGCCTGACAGTCCGCCATCGCGAGCAAGCTCGCTCCCACAAGGTCCGGGGCTTAACTGACAGGCACTACTCTCCAGGCGCCCCTTTTTGACCACATGTCCTGATCAGAAATATTTGAGCCATCCGATATCGCGACGGCGTGCCTTCAATGCCGCGAACCAGCGCACGGGTAAATACAGGGATAAAGCCAGGATCACCGCCGTCAGCCACACAGCCCAAATGCTGTCGAAGCCGAAAAAAATCCCCCGGTTCAATCCGAACAACGCCACGCTGACCAGATACAGCGCCTTGAGTACGTAAAGGTGGAGCAAGTAGAAGAACATCGGCGCCGCGCCAAACACTGCCAATGCATTGACCCACTGGCGTTGTTGAGCCCGTTCCAGGGCACGAAGCAGTAACAGGCCCATGCCCAAGGTCAGCGAAAGGAACAGCAGGGAAGGTGGATATTTTGTGATGTTGAAGAAACTCATGAGGGTTTGTGTGAGGCCTTCATGGGCGACCCAATGCACCTCGCCATAACCGTTGACTGCACGCAGTGCGACAAATCCGATCAATGTCCCGGCCCCTGCAACTAGCAGAGCACGTTGACGCTCCGCAGCCAAAACCTGGCCAGCGAACCAAGGGCCGATACTGTATCCAAGAGCGATCACACCGATCCACGGCAGTACAGGATAAGAGGTGCGCAGACGCAAGCCGTCGGAGAATCCGATCCAGCCGCGATCATGCAGAATCGCCCAAGGTATATGCATTGGCGAGCCCGTCGCGAAGTGCACATCATCCAGCAGATTGTGCCCGGCCACGATCACCAGACCCAGGCAGCACAGAATGGGCCTGGGTAACCAGACCAGTCCGGCCAGGGCAATCATGCAGATGCCAATGGCCCAGATCACTTGCATGTAAATTGCCGTAGGTGGGAACTGAAATGTCCAGGCGAAATTCACCAGGGTGAACTCCAGCAGTACCAGGAACAGACCGCGCTTGAACAAAAAGGCTGACACATCGCCCTTGCCCTGGTGCTTTTGGCCATACAGGTAAGCGGAAAGTCCAGTGAGCAGTATGAAAACCGGCGCACACAAATGGGCAAGTGTGCGGCTGAAAAATAGCGCCGGCTCAGTGGACTCAATGTCCATCGGGTCTGCTACCTGACGGTGCAAAAAGAACGTTTCGCGCACGTGATCCAGCAGCATAAGCAGGATTACCAATCCCCTCAGGGCATCAATGGACAGCAGGCGTTGGTTCAAGCGTGTGATGGGTGGGATGTGAGTAGAAATTGTCATCGAATGTCGCAAGCAGGGAGTGAAGGGGCGTGCCAGGGGCGACTGACAGCGTATATGCTCACATGTTATAACATATCGCTATCACCAAAAGCGACCGCTTGATTGTGTGATAGCTGGTCACCACAGAGTACCCGCCGGCGGAACTTTCGCGCCTCGCCTCATCCTGAATCACATCCCGGTGTTCGACCATCACACCGCCCTCGGAACGCAGGATATCGACCACGACCCAGTTCGCCGGCTGGCCGAGGCCAGTGAAGCATCTCTTCTTTTCTGCATGGCGAAAGCCGTGTTAAAAAATGTTATGTGAAAAAAATACTTCACATAATCTGATCACTGGTAGATGATCTTCATCAGCCGGTATGACAACCTGATAACACGACAAAAACAGGATTGCCTTGATGTTCGATGAGATCCCGACTCACGTCCTGAACGACAGCGCCCCTCATGTGGTTGATTCGCCCGGTGCTGATTCTGTCTGTCGAAACCGTATCTACAACGCGGCCAATATTTGCGCCTTGCAGGCGTGGAAGCAGTCGCTGCTTTCCTCTGGAGTACCCCATGAATAACAAGAATGTCGGTGTGGTCGGTCTGGGCGCGATGGGGCTGGGCATTGCCCGCTCGTTGTTGCGCAGCGGTTTCAATGTGCATGCCTGTGATGTGCGCACTGCCGTAACAGAGCAGTTCGCCGGGGAGGGCGGTGTGGCTTGCCTGTCACCGTCGCACATGGCCGCTGAGTGTGACGTGGTCATTACCGTGGTGGTCAACGCCGAGCAGACCGAGACCGTATTGTTTGGTGAGGGTGGGGCCGTGGCCTCTCTGCGGCCGGGCAGCCTGGTGATCGGCTGCGCCACAGTCGCTCCGACTTACGCCGTGGATCTTGGTCAGCGCCTGGCCGCGTTGGGCCTGCTGTATCTGGATGCACCGATTTCCGGTGGCGCGGCCAAGGCTGCCGCTGGCGAGATGACCATGATGACCTCGGGCCCGGCCGACGCCTATATCAAGGCTGAGTCGATCCTGGCGGGTATGGCCGGCAAGGTGTATCGCCTGGGTGACGTCCATGGCCTTGGTTCAAAGGTCAAGATCATCAACCAGCTTCTGGCGGGTGTACATATTGCCGCTTCTGCCGAAGCCATGGCGCTGGGCCTGCGTGAAGGGGTCGATGCCGATGCGCTGTACGAAGTGATCACCCACAGCGCCGGTAATTCCTGGATGTTCGAAAACCGCGTGCCGCACATACTCAAGGCTGACTACACGCCGTTGTCCGCGGTAGATATTTTCGTCAAGGACCTGGGCCTGGTGCTGGATACCGCCCGGGCCAGCAAATTCCCTCTGCCGCTGTCGGCCACCGCTCACCAGATGTTCATGCAGGCCTCCAGTGCCGGCTTCGGTCGTGAGGACGACTCGGCGGTGATCAAGATTTTCCCGGGCATCGAATTGCCGACTGCCAAGCCTGAGCCTGTTTGAGGAACACCCCATGACTACCTCCACCGCACGCCCGCTTTTGGGCTGCATCGCCGACGATTTCACCGGCGCCACGGACCTTGCCAACATGCTGGTGCGCGGCGGTATGCGCACCGTGCAAAGCATTGGCATCCCGAGCGCGGAAGTGGCTGCCGGGCTTGATGCCGATGCGATCGTCATTGCCCTGAAGTCGCGCACCACACCGGTCGCCGAAGCAGTCGAGCAGTCCCTCGCTGCGATGGCATGGCTGCGCGAGCAAGGCTGCGAGCAGATCTTTTTCAAATATTGCTCGACGTTCGACTCCACCGCGGCCGGCAATATCGGCCAGGTCAGCGAAGCACTGCTGGCCGCACTGGGTAGCGACTTTACCCTGGCGTGCCCGGCATTCCCGGAGAATGGCCGGACGATCTTTCGCGGTCACTTGTTTGTGCAGGATCAGTTGCTCAGCGAGTCGGGCATGCAAAACCACCCGCTGACGCCGATGACCGATGCCAACCTGGTTCGCGTGCTGCAATCGCAAACCCGCCTGAATGTCGGCCTGTTGCGCTACGACACCATTGCCCGCGGCACAGAGCAGGTGCGGGCGCGCATCGCAGAGCTGAGGGCTCAAGGTGTCGGCATGGCCATCGCCGATGCCTTGTCGGACGGCGATCTGTACACCCTCGGTGCCGCCTGCGCCGATCTGCCGCTGTTGACGGGTGGTTCGGGGCTGGCCCTGGGCCTGCCGGAAAACTTCCGTCGCGCCGGCAAACTGCGCGATCTCGACGCCTCGAAACTTCCGGCGGTGTCCGGCGGGGAAGTGGTGTTGGCCGGCAGTGCTTCGATCGCCACCAATGGGCAAGTGGCCGCCTGGCTCGAAGCCGGCCGGCCGGCTTTGCGGATTGATCCGTTGGCCTTGGCGGCGGGGGAACCGGTGGTGGCGCAAGCCTTGGCCTTTGCCCGTGATAACGAGCAAACCGTATTGATCTACGCCACCAGCTCACCGGATGAGGTCAAGTTGGTGCAACAGCAACTGGGCGTCGAGCAGGCCGGTAGCCTGGTGGAAAACGCCTTTGGCGAAATTGCCCAGGGTCTGCGCCAGAGCGGCGTGCGCCGTTTCGTGATCGCCGGCGGAGAAACCTCGGGCGCTGTGGTTCAGGCACTGGGCGTGCAGCTGCTGCAAATCGGCGCGCAGATCGATCCGGGTGTACCGGCGACTGTCAGCAATACCGACGAACCTTTAGCGCTGGCTCTCAAGTCGGGCAACTTCGGTGGCCGGGATTTCTTCAGTAAAGCCTTGAACCAACTCGCCCGGGCCGGGGGTGCACAATGAGCTGCGCAATGAGCGACGAGAACGCCCTGCGCGAAGAAATCTGTGAGGTTGGCCGCAGCCTTTACGAGCGCGGATACACCGTTGGCAGCGCCGGCAATATCAGCGCGCGCCTGGATGACGGCTGGTTGATCACGCCGACGGACGTCTGCCTCGGGCGCCTCGATCCGGCGACCATCGCCAAGGTCAATCTGGCCGGCGAATGGGTGTCCGGCGACAAGCCTTCGAAGACCCTTGCGTTGCATCGCCAGGTCTATGACCGCAACCCGAATGTCGGCGGCGTGGTGCATACCCACTCCACCCATCTGGTGGCGTTGACGCTCGCAGGTGTCTGGCAGGCGAACGACATTTTGCCGCCGCTGACGCCATATCAGGTCATGAAAGTCGGACATATCCCGTTGATTGCCTACCAGCGACCCGGTTCGCCGAAGGTTGCCGAACAGGTCGCGCAACTGGCCAACAGTGTTCGCGGCGTGATGCTCGAACGGCTTGGGCCAGTGGTCTGGGAGAGTTCGGTCTCCAGGGCCAGCTACGCCCTGGAAGAGCTCGAGGAAACCGCGCGACTCTGGCTGATGAGCAATCCCAAGCCGGAACCGCTGAATCAGGCGGCGCTGGACGAACTGCGAGAGACCTTCGGTGCGCACTGGTAGAGCGCTGAATTCTTTTAAAACGATAGAACACGATAGAACACGACAGATCGATAACACAGGCACTGCCCGGGAGACGCACAGGGACTCTCGACGGCCCCGGCTTGCCTGAAAAAACAATAACAACAGGAAATCCAGGTATGACTCACCTTCACTGCGGCATGTTCAGATCCATTGGCTGTACTCTTTCATTTACCCGGCGTGGAGGGTTTGTGAAATGAGCCCGTTAATCCTGATGATTACTGCCGGGGTGGGCATCGCGCTGTTGTTGTTCCTGGTGCTCAAGTACAAGTTCCAGCCCTTCGTGGCGTTGATGCTGGTGAGCATTCTGGTGGCGCTGGTGGCCGGGGTGAAACCGGCGGATCTGGTCGCCACCATCGAAGGCGGCATGGGCAAGACCCTGGGCCATATCGCCATCATCATTGCCCTGGGTGCGATGATCGGTCGGATCATCGAGCTCTCCGGCGGTGCCGAGGCGCTGGCCAAGACCCTGATTACCCGTTTCGGCAACCGGCGTACGCCCCTGGCGTTGACGATTGCCGGTTTCATGGTCGGGGTACCGGTGTTCTTCGAAGTGGGCGTGATCATCCTGATGCCGCTGGCCTATGGTGTTGCCCGAAGTGCGCGTAAGCCGCTGTTGGTGTTTGCGCTGCCGATGTGCGCGGCCTTGTTGACTGTCCACGCCTTTCTGCCGCCACACCCGGGCGCAGTGGCCGCCGCCAGTCAATTGGGTGCGGACCTGGGCCGCGTGCTGATGTTCGGTCTGCCGCTCACCGCATTCCTTTGCTATGTCGGCTACCGCGTGGCCGGGCGCATGACCCGTCGGGTGTATCCAATGACCGACGATATTCGTGCGGAAGTCTATGGCCCGCATGTCACCAACGAGGATCTGGTCGCCTGGTCCAACGGCAACGACAAGAGCGCTGAGCGAGCGGCTGAAGCCGTATCACACATGGGCCTGGAAGAGTCCGTCAGCAGCATCGTTTCCAAGTTGCCGCCAGCGCCGGCACCAGGGTTTGGCCTGATCGTCAGCCTGATCGCGCTACCGATCATTCTGATTCTGCTGGGGACTCTGTCCACCTCGTTGCTGCCTGCCGAATCGGTCCTGCGCGGCATCATGACCGTGCTCGGCGCACCGCTGGTGGCGCTGCTGATCGACACCTTGCTGTGTGCCTGGCTGCTGGGTTCGCGTCGGGGCTGGAGCCGCACTCAGGTGTCTGACGTGATCGGTTCGGCCTTGCCCGGTGTGGCCATGGTGATTCTGATTGCCGGTGCCGGCGGTGTGTTCGGCAAGGTGCTGGTGGACACCGGAATCGGTGCCGTGGTCTCCGATATGCTGCGCACCACCGGTCTGCCGGTTCTGGCCCTGGGCTTTCTGCTGACCATGCTACTACGCGCAGTGCAGGGATCGACCACGGTGGCGCTGGTGACCACTGCCGGCATCATCAGCCCGCTGATTGCGACCCTCAATCTCACCCCGAACCACATGGCCCTGCTGTGCCTGGCCATGGGCGGTGGCGGGTTGGCCATGTCCCATATCAATGACGCCGGTTACTGGATCTTCACCAAGCTGGCGGGGCTGAATGTGGCCGACGGTTTGCGCACCTGGACGGTATTGACCACCTTGCTCGGCACCTTGGGTTTCTGTATTACCCTGTTGATCTGGCCTTTTGTCTAACCCTTTATCTCAGGAGCTACCATGCCTCGTTTTGCTGCCAACCTCAGCATGCTCTACCCGGAACATGAGTTTCTGGATCGCTTCGCCGCCGCTGCCTCTGACGGTTTTGAAGCAGTGGAGTATCTGTTTCCCTACGACTACAGCGCGGAAGAACTCAAGCAACGCTTGAGCGACAACGGCCTGGTACAGGCACTGTTCAACGCGCCGCCCGGTGATTGGGCTGCGGGGGAGCGGGGCACGGTGTCGTTGCCCGGCCGGGAGAGTGAATTTCGTAGCGGGTTTGATCGCGCCCTGGAATACGCCGGTGTGCTGGGCAATTCACGCATCCATGTGATGGCCGGGCTCTTGCCGTCGGAAAGCGATCGCCCACGGCATCACGGCGTTTACCTGGAAAACCTCGCCTATGCCACCGCCCGGGCGGCCAAGGCAGGCGTGACAGTATTGCTCGAGCCGATCAATACGCGAGACATGCCTGGCTTTTTCCTCAACCGCCAGGATCAGGCCCAGGCCATCTGCAAGGAAGTGGGTGCCAGTAACCTGAAGGTTCAGTTCGACTGCTACCACTGCCAAATCGTCGAGGGCGACCTGGCCACCAAACTGCGTCGGGACTTCGATGGTATCGGCCATATCCAGATCGCCGGCGTGCCCGACCGGCATGAACCGGGCCTGGGGGAAGTCAATTATCCCTATCTGTTCGAGCTGATCGACCAGTTGGGTTATGACGGCTGGGTAGGGTGCGAATACCGGCCGCGAGGCAATACGTCTGCCGGTTTACAGTGGTTGCGCGACTGGAAGGCTCGCCAGGCACTATAGAGGAGGGCGGCGACGGGCTCCGCCGGAAGCAGGAGCCCGTCGTTTCACTCCGGTGTATTGTCAGCCGGCAGCAACAGTTCGACACCCTGCTTGCGGATGCCGTCGGCTGCCGCAGGGGTCAACGCGTCATCGCTGAGGATGATGTCGAACTGCTCGAGCCCGGCAATCCTGTACATACTGAAGGTGCCGTATTTCGAACTGCTGGCCACCAGCACCACTTGCGCAGCCGATTGCATCGCGGCTTGCTTGACCTCAACCTTCAGCGCCGAAGGCGTGGTGAGGCCGCGACGCAAATCCCATGAGCTGGTCGATATGAACGCGATATCGGTGACGACCTGACGCAAGGTGGCAACCGCCAGGCCGCCCACGCACGATTGATTGGAGTGATCCAGTTGCCCGCCGGTATGAATCACCGTGACATGGGGCGCTTCGATCAGCGCCTGGACAATGCCGAAGTCGTTCGTCACCACGGTCATGCCGGACAGCGCCTTGATGTAGGGGACAATTTCCAGCGTGCTGGTTCCCGCATCCAGGTAAATCGTCATGTCGGCATGCAGCAGCCGGGCGGCGAGCCTGGCCATGGCCTGCTTCTGCGGCAACTCGACCACCGCCTTGGTCTGATGGCTGGGCTCACTGTGCAGCTGGCTGGCAATCCGCACCCCACCCGTTACCGAGTAAGCACGACCTTCCTGTTCCAGCAACGCAATGTCGCGGCGTACGGTCATGTGCGAACAGTCGAACATTTCCATCAATTGATGAACGCTCAGCACCTGATGCTTGCGCAACTGGCGCAGCATCAATTCACGGCGCTGCTCAGGGATCATCGGTGCGCCGCTTTCGGCGGCGATGTCCTTTTGACTAGGCATTCGGGCTCCAGAATGAAGAAATCCGCAGACAAGGAAGGCGGGGAATCATAGTAGCGAATCTGCGGCCGGATCAGTAGCGGGATGGGGCATAGAGGCCATTAGCCCTGCGTAAAACGCTTGTTTCTACCTGTTCACATGTCAGCGTAATAATAAGCCGGGGGATGGAAACATCCCCCCGACTTATATTCGGGAGGGTGCCATGGCAGCTGTTACCGATACGTTTAAGCTGTTTCTCTGCGGCGACGTCATGACTGCTCGCGGCATCGACGCAGTACTGCCGCATCCTGGCGATCCGCGGCTTTACGAAGCTTACGTCAAGAATGCCGGCGATTACGTCCGGCTGGCAGAACGAATCAATGGTTCGATTCCCCGCCCAGTCGATTTCACCTATGTCTGGGGCGCTGCGCTGGATGAGTTCGAACTTCGCCAGCCACACGCACGCATCATCAATCTGGAAACTGCGGTGTCCCGCCGCGGACGACCGGAGCCAAAGGGCATCAATTACCGCATGAGCCCGGAGAACTTCCCGGCCATCAGCGCAGCCGGCATCGACTGCTGCGTGCTGGCCAACAACCATGTGCTGGACTGGGGGGCAGCCGGCCTGGCCGATACGCTGGAGACCCTGGCGAGCAATGGTATATGCAGCGCCGGCGCCGGGCACAACCTGCAATCTGCCGAAGCGCCTGCCGTGTTGCTGCTGCCTGGCGGGCGGCGCTTGCTGGTGTTTGGCCTCGGCGCACCCGACAGCGGCATTGCGTCGGACTGGGCCGCCACGGATAAGGGCGCGGGCGTCGCGCGGCTGGAGGATCTGTCGATGCAAAGCCTGCACCATGTGGCCAAACGGATTCTCGAGGGCAAAAAACCGCGGGATCTGGTGGTCGCCTCCATTCATTGGGGCGGCAACTGGGGGTTCGATATCCCGCGCGAGCAAGTCCGGTTCGCTCATGCCTTGATCGACGAGGCCGGAGTTGACGTGGTGCACGGGCATTCCTCGCACCACGTCAAAGGCATCGAGGTGTACCGCGAACACCTGATTCTCTATGGCTGCGGTGATCTTCTGAACGATTACGAAGGCATCGAGGGTTACACAGCCTTTCGCGGCGACCTGGGGCTTCTATACTTTGCCTCGCTGGACCCGGGCGGGCACCTGCAGTCGCTGGACTTGATACCCACCCGCTTGCGGCGCTTTCGCCTCTGTCGCGCCGAAGGGGATGACCGTCAATGGCTGCACGACACCCTTTCTCGCGAGTGTGCACGCTTGGGCAGCAGCATCCAGCCGGGCGCGAAAAATGCCTTTGAGTTGCGTTGGTGAGCACCTTCATCTGGGCGAGCGTCAGGTTTTGCGTCACGGAAAGGCGTGGAAACAACTCGAAGTGTTGAAACACCATGCCAACCCGGTTGCATAGCTTGGGCAGGTTGGTTTTCGGGTCCGGGAGGCTGATACCGTCGACAACAATTTCGACTTTCTGGAAAGGCTCCAGTGCATTTACCGTTTTGATCAGCGTTGATTTGCCATAGCCGGAAGGGCCGCACACCACGACGACTTCACTCTTTTGTATTGCGATAGAGCAGTCGCTCAGTACTTGAAAGTTACCGAACCCTTGGAAACCAAGAAGCTGTAAAACAGACGTGTTCCAGATCGCTGCCGATGCTTTCATCGCCTGGCCACATCCGAAAAGTAAAACTTGTCCAGGGTATGCCGCGACTCGGTGTACTCGAACTGCCGGCCGTCCTGCAAAAAGGTCTGGTTGCTGACCACGATCACATGGCTCTGCCCCTCAAGATCAAGGTGCTGCTGGTCGTCCTTGCTTCGCGGTACGGCTTCGATAGTGCGCTGGGCATAGCTGATTTGCAGTTGCAGCGTCTGTTCGATGAAGGCATAGATCGAATGCTCGGCAATCTCGCAATTGAGCCCCGGAATGAGATCGGCGACGAAGTGGTTGATGTCGAGGATGACCCGTTTGCCATCGATTCGACGCACGCGTTTGATCCGCGTGATCAGGCTACCTTCTTCGGCATTCAGGTGTTCACGCAAGGCACCTTGCAGGGGAAACTGTTCGAACGCCACCACCTCGGTGCTGACGTCATTGCCCAGCCTTGGGTGGGTTTCCTGGAAACTGACGATGCCGCCGAGCTGGAATTCGATCGGATTAGGCGACAGCACGAAGGTGCCTTTACCGTGAATTTTTTGCGCGAAGCCGCGTTCCTGAAGCAGTTCTATGGCTTGGCGCACAGTACCGCGACTGGCCCGGTAACTCTCCATCAATTCGGTTTCGGAAGGCAGTCGGGCGCCGCGCTCCAGTCGTTCGGTGGTGATGCTGGCAAGCAGATCGCTGTAGATCTGGTTGTATTTACTCATGGGGATGGCTCTATGCCGCGCTGTACTCAAGGTTTCGAACCTTAAGGGCAGGGTAGGGGTTTGTCTATGCGGCTTTGGGATTCTTTGACTTCGAAGGTAGGAAATATCGCCGCCTGCCGGGTTCAGGATAAACAAAATCAAACTCGTCTGTACGAGTTGTTGCAATAACTCGTACAGACGAGTACTTTTCGCTTCGGCGTGCTGCCAATAACAAAAAACTACAGTGGAAGAACAAGCATGAGCCACGACTATCCGAATATCGTCACTGAGCTGATGCACAGCCTCGGTGGCAGCGACAACCTCGAGCAGGCCGCGCATTGCGTCACACGGCTGCGCCTGGCCCTCAAGGACCCGAGTCTGGTCAACAGCGCCACGCTGAACCAGATCGATCTGGTCAAAGGCTCGTTCTTTACCGTCGGCCTGTTCCAGGTGGTCATCGGCCCCGGCGAAGTGGAAAAGGTCTACGCCGAGCTGCGGCGGCAAACCGGTCTCGCCGTGTCGACCATCGCCGACGTGAAAAAAAAGGGCGTCGATAAAACCAATGCCATGCAGCGTCTGGTGCGGGTGTTCTCCGATGTGTTCATGCCGATTTTGCCGGCGCTGATCATTGCCGGTCTGCTGATGGGGGTGAACAACCTGATCGGCGCCAAAGGCATGTTCATTGCCGGCAAGACCCTGCTTGAGGCCTACCCGACGCTGGACGGTGTCTGGAGCTTGATCAATCTGATGGCCAACACCTCGTTCGTGTTCCTCCCGGCGCTGGTCGGCTGGTCGGCAGCCAAGCGTTTTGGCGGCAGTGAAATCCTTGGCATCGTGCTGGGTCTGATGCTGGTTCACCCGGACCTGCTCAACGCCTGGAACTACGGCAAGGCGGTGGCCGGGCTGGACGGCCAGAGCCTGCCGTACTTCGATATTTTTGGCTGGTTCAAGATCGAGAAGGTCGGCTACCAGGGTCAGATTCTGCCGATCCTGCTGGCCGCCTACGTCATGAGCGTCATTGAAAAATGGCTGCGGGCGCGGGTACCCAATGCCATTCAACTGCTGGTGGTGCCGATTACCACGATCGTCGTGACCGGGGTGTTGGCGCTGGCCGTGATTGGTCCGGTGACCCGTCACCTGGGGATTCTGATCACCGAAGGCGTGGTGACCTTGTTCGACCTGGCACCGATGGTCGGCGGGGCGATATTCGGTCTGTTGTATGCGCCGCTGGTGATTACCGGCATGCATCACATGTTCCTCGCCGTGGACCTGCAACTGATCTCGACGCAGGGCGGCACGTTCATCTGGCCGATGATCGTCATGTCCAACCTCGCACAAGGCAGCGCGGCGCTCGGGGTGTTCTACATGACCCGCAGTGCGCGGGATAAAAGCATGGCCTCGACCTCAGCGATTTCCGCCTATTTCGGCATCACCGAGCCGGCGATGTTCGGCGTCAACCTGCGCTACAAGTTTCCGTTCTACGCAGCGTTGATCGGCTCGGCGCTGGGCTGCATGTTCCTGTCGCTGAACAAGGTTCAGGCCTCGGCGATCGGTGTCGGTGGCTTGCCCGGTTTCATCTCGATCATCCCGCAGTTCATTCCGATGTTCGTGGTCGGGATGGTCATCGCCATGGTCGTGCCGTTCGTTTTGACCTGTGGCTTGAGCATGAAGATTGTCCGGCCGGGTTACCGGGTCGCCTGATAGATCGCCATCGCGAGCGAGCTCGCTCCCACATTGGAATGCGATCAACTGTGGGAGCGAGCTCGCTCCGGGCGGCGATCCGACGATGAGGCCCTCAGGGCCAGTACAAAATCAATTGAAGGAATACGCCATGCAAGACTGGCAGCGTTCGGTGATCTACCAGATCTACCCGAAGAGTTTTCACAGCCACGCCGGCAACCCCACGGGCGATCTGCTCGGGGTGGTGGCCAAGCTCGATTACCTGCAATGGCTGGGTGTCGATTGTCTGTGGATCACCCCGTTCCTGCGTTCGCCCCAGCGCGACAATGGCTACGACATCAGCGACTACTACGCCATCGACCCGAGCTACGGGACCATGGCTGACTGCGAGTTGCTGATCGCCGAAGCCGGCAGGCGGGGCATCAAGCTGATGCTCGATATCGTGGTCAACCATACTTCCGTCGAGCACACCTGGTTTCAGCAAGCGCGCAGCAGCCTTGATAACCCGTACCGTGACTTCTACATCTGGCGTGATCAGCCGAACAACTGGGAGTCCAAGTTCGGCGGTTCCGCCTGGGAGTTCGAGGCGCAAACCGGTCAGTACTTTCTGCACCTGTTCGACCACACTCAGGCCGACCTGAACTGGGATAATCCGCAGGTGCGCGCTGAAGTCTTCAAGATGATGCGCTTCTGGCGTGACAAGGGCGTGGGCGGTTTCCGCCTGGACGTGATCAACCTGATCTCCAAGCCGGCGGACTTTCCCGAGGACAACAGCGACGGTCGGCGTTTCTACACCGATGGCCCGAACGTGCACGACTACTTGCAGCAAATGCACCGCGAAGTCTTCGAAGGCCATGACCTGATCAACGTCGGCGAGATGTCCTCCACCAGCCTGGAACATTGCATTCGTTACTCGCGGCCGGACTCGAAAGAACTGTCGATGACCTTCAACTTTCATCACCTGAAGGTTGATTACCCGAACTTGCAGAAGTGGGTTCGCGCTGACTTCGACTTCCTCGAACTCAAGCGCATCCTTTCCGACTGGCAGACCGGCATGCAGGCCGGTGGCGGCTGGAATGCGCTGTTCTGGTGTAACCACGATCAGCCGCGAGTGGTTTCGCGGTTTGGTGATGACGGCGAACACCGCGTGGTGTCGGCGAAGATGCTCGGCACCGCGCTGCATTTTCTTCAGGGCACGCCGTTCATTTATCAGGGTGAAGAGTTGGGCATGACCAACCCGGGCTTTGAGAGCATCGAGCAGTACCGCGATGTCGAGACGCTGAACATCTTCCGGCTCAAGCGTGATGCCGGGGAGTCCGAGGCATCGAGCATGAGCGCGATCATGCAGAAATCCCGCGACAACAGTCGCACCCCGATGCACTGGAACACGCAACCCAATGCCGGTTTCAGCAGTGCCGAACCATGGATCGGCGTGCCGGCCAACGCCACGCAGATCAACGTCGAAAACCAACTCGACGACACGACTTCGGTGCTGCACCACTATCGCCAGTTGATTGCCCTGCGCCACAGCGAACCGCTGATTCAGGACGGCGTGTATCGCCAGCTCTTGCCCACGCACCCGCAGGTCTGGGTGTACCTGCGTGAAGGCGAAGGCGAGCGTCTGCTGGTGGTGAATAACTTCTATGGCACGGCGTGTGAAGTCGAGTTGCCGGAGCGGGTAATCACCGACTGCATGTTGCAACGCCTGGTGATCAGCAACTTCCCGGATTGTGTGACACGTAGTCGGCAGCTGTTCCTGCGGCCGTACGAGTCGTTCGTCCTGCACCTGACCGACCACTAAAAAACACGCTCTTCAAACAACGCGCAGAGCACTGCGTGGGGTTTCTTGCGCGCAGATTTTACCGGATGAGCACAATAAAAATAATGAGGTGGCTCTTGAAAACCATAATTAATCGCAAACTTGCAGCATCGTGCGCATGCCTGATGTTGCCGTTCTCGGCCCAGGCTTTGGAGTTCGCCGGCTATTTGCGTAGCGGCGTCGGGACCTCGGTCAACAGCGGTCCTCAGCAGTGTTTTCAACTGCAGGGTGCTCAGTCGAAATACCGCTTGGGCAACGAATGCGAGCAATACGCCGAGCTGGAGTTGCGTCAGGACGTGTACTCCCTGGACGACGGCTCGGTGCTGAGCGTCGACGGCATGGCTTCGTTGTACAACCAGTACGACAAAGACCTGACGTTCAACGGTGATAACGGCTCGGTGCGCATGCCGCAGATGTATGCACAATGGTCGAACCTGCCGAGTCTCAATGGTGGTTCGTTGTGGGTCGGGCGGCGTTATTACAAACGAAACGACATCCATATTTCCGACTTCTACTACTGGAACCAGAGCGCGACGGGTGGTGGTATCGAGGATGTGAAGATCGGCGACCTGAAATACAGCTACGCCTTTTCGCGCAAGGACAACCTGTACCAGAAGGATTATGTCACCCGGCAGGATTTCAACGTCGCAGGTTTTCAGACCAACCCCGGCGGTGAACTGGAGTTTGGCCTCAGTTACATCGAAAAACCTGACCGCAGCGATGCGCACGCAGGTTGGGCCATCACCGCCCAGCATGTGCAGAAAGACTTCCTCGGCGGTAAGAACAAACTGGCGCTGCAATACGGCGAAGGGCCTGGCACCGGGTTGGGTTACACCGGCGATGTGGGCCTGGACGACAGCAACAAGAGCTACCGGCTGGTGGAGTTCTTCGACTGGCAAGTGACACCGCGTTTTGGTGGTCAGGTCGAAGCGGTCTATCAGAAGGATATCCGCCCGGACGGTAACGGCCAGAACTGGATTTCCCTGGGCGTTCGCCCGGCTTACGCGATCACTGACCAATTCAAGTTGGTGACTGAGCTGGGACACGATCAGGTCGAGGCCCCAGGAGGTACGCGCAAGTTGAGTAAATTCTCCTTTGTCCCAACCTGGTCGCCAAAAGGCCCGGGGTTCTGGGAACGTCCCGAAGTGCGTTTGTACTACACCTATGCCAGCTGGAACGAAGCGGCCAAGCGTGCAGCCAACGAACTGGCACAAGGTTCGGCGTTGTCCGATACCGGCGCGTTCGGCACGGCGCTGCATGGTGCGAACGTCGGATTGCAAGTCGAGTACTGGTGGAAATAAGCGATGCTGTCGGAGCACGCGCTCCATCGGCACTTCAAAGAACAAAACCGCAGGTGAAGTCATGACCATAACCCAACCATTGCAATTGCTGGCGCCGCTGTCCGGGGTGCTGGTGCCACTTGATCACGTGCCGGATCCGGTGTTCGCCAGCCGGGTGATCGGCGACGGCCTGTGCATCGATCCGACCTCGCAGACCCTTTGCGCGCCGTTGGCCGGCGTGGTCAGCAACCTTCAACACAGTGGCCATGCGATCAGCATCACCGATGACAGCGGCGTACAGGTGTTGCTGCACATTGGTCTGGACACCGTGAACCTGGCGGGCAAGGGGTTCCGCGCCTTGGTCGAGCAGGGCCAGCGTGTCGAGGCCGGACAGCCGTTGTTCGAGTTCGATGCCGACTATGTAGCCCTGCATGCCCGCAGCCTGTTGACCTTGATGCTGTTGGTCAGTGGCGAGCCCTTCAGCCTGCTGACACCTGACGATGGTCTGGTGGCGTGTGCACAGCCCGTGTTGCGCCTGAGCCTCGGCGATCCGCGTTCCAGCGTTGCGCAGGAGGAGGGCGAAGCGCTGTTCTCCAAACCGGTCCACCTGCCCAACGCCAATGGCCTGCACGCGCGGCCGGCGGCGATCTTTGCGCAGGCGGCGAAAGGTTTTGCGGCAAGCATTTGCCTGCACAAGCAGCAGCACAGCGCCAACGCCAAGTCCCTGGTGGCGATCATGGCGTTGCAGACGGTTCACGGCGATGCGCTGCAGGTCAGTGCGGTGGGCGAAGATGCCGAATTGGCAATAAGCACACTGGCCCAACTACTAGCGGATGGCTGCGGTGAGGCCGTGACTGCGGTGGCGGTCGTAGCGCCGGTGGTTCAGGCGCAGGAGGTGTCGACGAAGCTGTTGCGCGGTGTCTGTGCTTCGGCGGGTTCGGCCTTTGGGCAGGTGGTGCAGGTGGCTGAGCGCACCCTGGAGGTGCCTGAGTTTGCCGCGGATCAACGCGTGGAGCGAGAATCGCTGGAGCGTGCGCTGACCCGCGCGACGCAGGCGCTGCAACACTTGCGCGACAACGCGAAAGGTAAGGCGCAGGAGGATATCTTCAAGGCACATCAGGAGTTACTGGAAGACCCGAGCCTGCTGGAGCAAGCCCAGGCCCTGATTGCCGAGGGCAAGAGCGCGGCGTTTGCCTGGAACAGTGCCACTCAAGCCACCGCTACGCTGTTCAAGTCGCTGGACAACACCTTGTTGGCCGAGCGGGCGTTGGACCTGATGGATGTTGGCCAGCGCGTGCTCAAGCTGATTCTCGGTGTGCCGGACGGTATCTGGGAGTTGCCGGACCAGGCGATTTTGATTGCCGAACAACTGACACCGTCGCAGACCGCTGCCCTGGATACCGACAAGGTGTTGGGTTTCGCCACCGTGGGCGGCGGTGCGACCAGCCATGTGGCGATACTCGCCCAGGCCTTGGGTTTGCCGGCGGTGTGTGGTTTACCGGTGCAGGTGCTGTCGCTGGCCAGCGGAACCCGAGTGCTGCTCGATGCGGACAAGGGTGAGTTGCACCTGGACCCTGATCTGTCGGCTATCGAACAGCTGCATGGCAAACGTCAGCAGCAACGGCAACGGCATCAGCGCGAACTCGAGCAGGCTTCGCTGGCGGCCTGTACCCGTGACGGCCATCATTTCGAGGTGACGGCCAACGTTGCCTCGCTGCTTGAGGTCGAGCAGGCGATGGCGCTAGGCGGCGAGGGTGTCGGTCTGCTGCGTTCGGAGTTTCTTTATCTGGAGCGCAACAACGCGCCCAGCCATGACGAGCAAGCGGTCACTTACAGCGCCATTGCCCGGGCCCTTGGGCCAGAGCGCAATCTGGTGGTGCGCACACTGGATGTGGGCGGCGACAAACCGCTGGCCTACGTGCCAATGGACAGCGAGGCCAATCCGTTTCTGGGCATGCGCGGAATTCGCTTGTGCCTGGAGCGTCCGCAGCTGTTGCGCGAGCAGTTCCGGGCAATTCTGAGCAGCGCCGGTCTGGCCCGTCTGCACATCATGCTGCCGATGGTCAGCCAGTTGTCGGAGCTGCGCCTGGCGCGGCAGATGCTGGAAGAAGAGGCGCTGGCGCTCGGGCTCAAGGCGCTGCCGAAACTGGGCATCATGATCGAAGTCCCGTCCGCGGCATTGATGGCGGACCTGTTTGCCCCCGAGGTGGATTTCTTCTCCATAGGCACCAACGACCTGACCCAATACACCCTGGCCATGGACCGCGATCACCCACGTCTGGCCAGCCAGGCCGACAGTTTTCACCCCTCGGTACTGCGTCTGATCGCCAGCACCGTGAAGGCCGCCCATGCCCATGGCAAGTGGGTCGGGGTGTGTGGGGCGCTGGCTTCGGAGACTCTGGCGGTGCCACTGTTGCTGGGGCTGGGGGTGGATGAACTGTCGGTCAGCGTGCCACTGATTCCGGCGATCAAAGCCGCAATTCGCGAGGTCGAGCTCAGCGACTGTCAGGCAGTCGCGCATCAGATACTCGGGCTGGAGAGCGCTGAGCAGGTCCGCGAGGCCTTGTCTTCGCAGCAGCAGGCGATGGTCGAAACTTCACAGGTGTTGGAGAACTGAACATGTTCGAGAAAATGCAACGGGCGTTCTGGAAGGCATTGACCCCGGATCTGCTGGTGGATGAGCCGAAGGTGGCGGCCCTGCGTTCTACGGACCTGCCGTCGAGCGTGGTCGCCGCGCTGGGTGGGCTGGATAACCTGGCGTCGCAACAACGCATTGCGATAACGCGAGTGCGGGTCCAGCTGCGTGATGTCACCCGACTGGACGAACAGGCCTTGCGTGCAGCGGGTGTGCCGGGGGTGATGGTGCTGGCGGATGGCGTGGTGCATGTATTGACCCGGTGCCCAAGGTGGGACTGACGGTTGAAAGGTTCATATTGATGCAGTTCCAGTGCATTATTTTTGCACTGGAGCCACCCGACGACCGCTCATGAAGCACAGGAACCCACCCATCGCGGTCAGTGCGCTCAAGGCATAGAACATTGTGGGTGCGGGGGTGTGCATCAATAGAAAACCACAAATCACCGGGCTCAGGGCGCCACCGAGGGCCGCCAGGTTCTGGGCACCGTAGTAACTGCCGCGCAGCTCTTCCGGGGCCAGGGTGTCGATGAAGAGGAATTCGGCCGGGTAAATGATCATTTCACCAAGGGTGAAGATGAACATCGCCACGCACCAACTCACCATGCTGTCGGCCAGGCTGAAGCCGATCAGGCCAAGGATGAACAGGCTGGTGCCCGCGGCAATCCAGTAGCGCAGCTTCTCGCGACTGAGGAACCGGCCGATCTGGTACTGCAGCAGGATTACGCTGATGGCGTTGCAGGCGAGCAGGGCGGCCATGATTTCCAGGGCGCGTTTGGAGTCGTGGGTCACCAGCAGGTATTGCGACAAGTAGAGGGTGTAACGCCCGTGCACCACGGTGCTGAGCAGGCAGCCGCAAGTGAACATGATCAGGGTGCGGTCGTTTTTCAGGGTGATCAGGGTTTTCAGGAAACTCTGGGGTTGCCCAATGGCGGGTGGCTGCGCCGAATCCCTGGGAATGCCTGTCATCAGGAAGATGCTGAAGAACGCGATGCCACCGGCAATCAGGAACGGTGCGATCGGATAGACCCCGGCAATCACCACACCGAGCATGGGACCTGTGGCATAGCCGATGTTGGTCAGCGTGTAGCGCAGGGAAAACGCCTTGGCTCGCTGGCCCATGGGCAGGTTTTCGCTGAGGATCGCTTTGGAGCCGATGAGGAACAGCGCTGACGCGGTCTCGGTGATCACCAGGGTGGCGGTGGTCAGGTAGAGGTTTTCGGCAAAGGTCAGCAGCACGAAGCCGATGGCGCTGGAGAGCATCGCCAGGATCAGCAGCCGGCGCTTTTCCAGGCGGTCGATGATATAGCCGCCATAAAGAGCCAGCAGGGTGGCGATGAACACCGCGATACCGAGCAGCAAGCCGACGTCCTGTTGGTTGAGGCCCAGCTTGTTGCTCAGGAACAGCGTGAGCAAGGGGCTGGTGATGGCGCGGCTGACCACGATGGTCAATGAAACGATCATCAAGCGGCGGATAACGAGCGAGTAAGTGGCCACGGTGGTGCAAATGTCCTTATTCAGATTGTTGGTGTTCGCCGCAATATCGCGTCGCTGCCATCGCGGGCAAGTCGAATCGTCGCACCGCCGCTCCCACAAAAGCGCTGCAGTACCTGTAGGAGCGGGCTTGCTCCGGGCGGCGTTCCGACGATGAGGCCCTTGCGGATGGCACAAACATCAAGTCAACCACCGATCCAGAGTACGAACCGATTCCAGTTCTTCAATCCGCCACAACTGCCCGAGCAGTTCCTCAACCCGTTCCCGGGACATGACCCGCATCGCCAAACTGAAAAACTTCTCCGCAAGCAGCGCATCACTCAGCGGATTACCCGGCGCGCCCAACGGCACTTCAACGCACAGGCTCGCTTGCCGACCGTCCACGGTCCGCAGTGTCACCACAGGCTCGCCATCCGCGGACAGCAGCGGGTCCACATCAAGGCGAATGCGTGACATCCACTGGACAATGCGTGGATCGTTGCGCGCGTCATCGTCATAGGCCTGCAATCGACAATGGCCATGTACCAGCCGTGCCGCCAGTGCATACGCCAGGCTCATCTGCGCCGCCGCGAGGGTGCCGACATCCTGGCCGCCACACATGTCCTTGAGAAAACTGCACAGCGAAACCTGTATGTCTTCGACCTGATCCACTGGCACATTCAATTGGTCGAGCAAAAGCCCCAACGCGTCGATGGCCGAATGCGTGCCGCGACACGAGGCGTAGGGCTTGATCGAGCAGCGGGCGAGTTTCCATACGGCGCCGAGATCGGCATCCAGTGCTTCGGGGGTTGAGGTGGCGCTGGCAAGTGTCTGCAAAAAACCGCCCCAGACATCCTCGAACAACCTTGTTGGGCCACTGATGCCCTGCTGCGCAAACCGCGCCGCCAGCAACCCCCCTTCGGCGGCCCGGCCACTGTGCAGTTTTTTACTTTGCGAGCCGTCGTGGATGAAAGCCCACAAACCACCGCTGAAGCTGCCGGCGATGCCCAGTGCCGACAAGGTTTGCCCGGCATTCAATCGAAAAATCCGTGCACTGGCCGCCGCCGCGCCGAACACCCCGCAGGTCGCCGTGGAGTGCCAGCCAGCGCCGTTATGGGCTGAGTAGCCGCCGCAGGCTTCGAGCACCCGGCGCCCGACTTCGTAACCGATCACCACGGCCGTGATGAACTCGCGGCCGCTCACCGGTTGCCCGGCCATCGACACCGCCGCCATGACCGCCGGCAGCACTACGGCGCCGGAGTGGTCGCAGCCACCGGTGTCGTCCAGTTCCAGGGCATGGGCGGCGATGCCGTTGAGCATGGCTGCCTGAGCGGCGCCGACCCGCTGGCGAGTGCTCCAGACCAAGGTGTCGCCCGTTTCGTCTTGGAATACCTGCCGTGCCGTTTTCGCTATTTCGCTGTCTGCCCCGGCGAGGGTCGCGCCGACAGTATCGAGGATGTGACGCTTGGCTTGTTCCACCAGAGCGGGCGGCAGGTCCTCGAACCGCGTATCCACGCAAAATTTCGCCAGTCGTTGCATGCGCTCTGTCATAGCACGTAGTCCCGATAATGCCGCTCATACACCGACGCCGGATGATCTTCAGTGATCGGCGTTGCGGATTGCGCCCACCACCGGGCGACATCTGCACCGGTAGCGATCCATACGTCATCGTGCTGCAAAATCCCCTCAAGCAATTCACGCAACACACCAATGCGTCCCGGCGTAGCGATGACTTCCGGATGCAGGCGCAGCACGTAGCACAGGCCGAAGCGATGAAACCCGGCGAAGTCCATTTGCAGGTTGCCCAGGGTGTGGCTGTAGGATGCGATCCGCGATTGCGCCGGCGGCACCGCCGGGCTGAGATTGAAGGCGAAGTAGGGTTCGTCCTCCAGCTCGTAATGCAGGGGCAACTCGATCACGTCGGGCGCGGTCGGGTGAGCGAACGGCAAGTCATCACCACGCCAGGACGACGACCAGCGAATGCCTTGATCCCTCAACGCCTCGATGAAGCCCGGTGAACCGTTGCCGGCCGGGATGCGCAAACCGGTGGGACGCTGGCCGGTCAACGCCGTCAACGCCGCGCATCCTTTGGCGATGTCGGCGCTCTGCGCGGCGAGGTCGAGGCTGTCGTAGTTCTGATGGTGATACCCGGCGCAGGCAATCTCATGCCCGCCCGCCTGGATTGCACGAATATGCCCGGGGTTTTCCTCGGCAACGATACCGGGTACGAACCAGCTGCTGGGAACTCCGAGCTCCTTGAACAAAGCGAGCAAACGCTCGACCCCGCGTTGGGTGCCGTAGCGCCAGACCGACAGGGTCTTGTCGCGTCCGGCGACTTGCGGGGCCTGGGTGAGAATGCCGTGGATGTCGTTGTAGTCGACGGTCAGTACCACGGCGCAGCGATAGCCCTTGGGCCAGACAGTGGAATCAGCCATGGTGATGCTCCTTCAGCCACCACTGGGCAACATCGCGGCAGGTGGCGAACCAGACGTCGTCGCGTTGGCGCATGTGTTCGAAGAGTTTTTCCAGCAACAGGATGCGTCCTGGTTTGCCGGTGATCTTGGGGTGGAACAGGGTGGTCAGGCACAGCCCTTCATCCATGGCGCCGTCGTATTCGCGGCACCAGTTGTCCAGGGTCAGGGCGTAGCTGGCGGTGCGGTCCAGCCCCGAAGGGAAGTCCGGCGCGCGGGTATAGGCGATGGAGGCGTAGTCGTCCATTTCCCAGCGACCGGGGATTTCCACCAGCGGCGTGGCGTGGCCCGGTACATTCACCAGGTACGGCCGGTCATCGCCGCGCATGCTGCTGGAGTAAGTCACGCCGGCCTCCACCAGCATCGCCGGGGTTTCGGCCCGCCAGTCGCCGGACGGCGTGCGGAAACCTTCGGCGCGGATGTGCAGGTGCTTCCAGAACACCTCGCGGGACAGCTTCATCACGTCCTTTTGCTGTTCAAGCGTCAGGGCGTAGAAGGATTCGTGTTTGTAGCCGTGATAAGCCACCTCATGCCCGCGCTCGACAATCGCCTGACACTGTTTCGGCCAGTTCTCCACGACCCAGGCCGGGACAAAGAACGTCGTCGGCAGACGGAATTCGTCGAGCAGATCGAGAATCCGCGGCAGCGCCCGGTACGGGCCATAACCGCCAAAGCCGAAATACTCGGGCTTGCGCCAGATGGAGCCGTTGAGCATGGCATCGCCGGTGGGGCCGTCAAGGTCGAAGGCCAGGGCCAGGCAGGCTTTGTGCCGGCCGGGCCAGGTGGGTTGGGGGGAGGAGGACATCTGCGGTGCTCCAACAATATTCAAGTAAACACCAGCCCCTTGTAGGAGTGAGCCTGCTCGCGATGAGGCCGGCACATTCAACATCTTCGTCGCCTGACACACCGCTATCGCGAGCAGGCTCGCTCCTACAGTGGAATGAGGTCGTCTGTGCGATTATTTGCCAGCGTTCACCGTCACCGTCTTGATCGCACCCAGTTCCAGATCCCACTTCTTCAGGATCGCCTGGTAACTGCCGTCATCGACCATGCTCTGCATCGCCACTTTCACCGCTTCACTCAGCTCAGGTTTTTTCTTGCTCACGCCCAGCCCGGTGAACTGCTTGGAAATCGGCAGGCCCACGGTTTTGTACATGTCCTTTTCCTGGGTCTTGAGGTACGGCAGGGTTTCGCTGCCCTGCATGGCCGCGTCGATACGGCTTTGACGCAGTTGCGCGCGGGCGTCTGCCGAGCCTTCAGTGCCGATCACGTTGATCGCAGGCTTACCGTCGGCTTCGCAGTTGGCCTTGCTCCACTCGGCGATTTCCGCCGGGAAGGTGGTACGTCGGCTGGTGCCGACTTTCTTGCCGCACAGGTCGATGATCTCGTTCGTGTCCTTGTTTTTCTGCAAGGTGTAGAACTGCGGACCGCTGGTGAAGTAGTCGACGAAGGTCACACTGGCCTGACGCTCGGCGGTGTCGGTCATGCCCGACATCACCATGTCGACGCGGTCGGTGGTCAGGGCGTTGATCATTTGCTCGAAACCGGTTTCCTGCCATTTGATCTTCACACCCAGACGTTCGGCCAAGGCGTTGCCCAGGTCAACGTCGAGGCCGGTGAGGGTGTTGGTGGCCGGGTCCTTGAAGTCCATCGGCGGGTAGTTCGGCATGATCGCCACAACGACCTCGCCCCTGGCCTTGATGCTGGCCGGCAATTCGGCAGCGAAAGTGAAGCCGGATGCCATAACGCCGGCGAGTACTGCTGGAATAACGAAGTTCTTCATGGTCGTTCTCTTATGAGTGTTGTGAGGCGGCTCTTGATTTTCGAGCCAGGCCCTTAGGTTCGAACGGCAGAAATGAAGCTTTGGGTGCGAGGGTTTTGCGGACTTATTAGTATTTCTTCGGGGCTTCCAGCCTCCACGATCTGCCCGCCGTCCATGAACACCATGCGGTTGGAAACCTCGCGAGCGAAGCCCAGTTCATGGGTGACGACGATCATGGTCATGCCGGTCTGCGCCAGATCGCGCATCACCGACAGCACCTCACCGACCAGTTCCGGGTCGAGTGCCGAAGTGGGTTCATCGAACAGCATCAACTTGGGGCGCATGGCCAATGCACGAGCAATGGCGACGCGTTGCTGCTGACCACCCGACAGTTCGATCGGGTAGCTGTTGCGTTTGTCGGCCAGGCCGACGCGGGCGAGCAATTCCAGGGCTTCTTCATTCGCCTCTTTGGGTGAACGCTTGAGCACCTGGCACGGCCCTTCGATGATGTTTTGCAGCACGGTCATGTGCGGGAACAGGTTGAAACGCTGGAACACCATGCCGGTGGACAGGCGTTGGCGGGCGATCTGCGTTTCGTTGAGTTCGTGCAGCTTGTTGCCGACGATCCGGTAGCCCACCAGTTCGCCGTCGACCCAAAGGCCGCCCTTGTCGATCTTTTCCAGCTGGTTGACGCAGCGCAGCAGGGTGCTCTTGCCGGAGCCGGACGGGCCGATGATGCACAGCACTTCACCTTGCTCGACTTCGATGTTGATGTCCTTGAGTGCGTGGAACTGGTCGTAATATTTGTTCAGGCTCACGGCCTTGACGATGCTTCTCATGTGCGGCTCCTCAGGAACGCTTGCCGGCGCCGCGGGCGAAACGACGCTCCAGACGGCTTTGACCAAAGGACAGGACGGTGACGGTGGCCAGGTACCAGATGCCGGCGACGATCAGCAGCTCCATCACGCGGGCGTTGGCGTAGTAGATGTTCTGGGCGTTGTAGAGCAGTTCCGAGTACTGGATGACGCTCGCCAGCGAGGTCATTTTCACCATGCCGATGAACTCGTTGCCCACTGGCGGAATGATGATGCGCATGGCCTGGGGCAGGATGATCCGGCGCAGTGCTTGCAGGCGCGGCATGCCGATCGACTTGGCGGCTTCATACTGCCCGGTGTCCACCGAGAGCAGGCCGGCGCGCACCACTTCGGCGGTGTACGCGCCCTGGTTGATGCTCAAGCCGAGCAGGGCCGCGACGAATGGGGTCATCAGGCTCACGGTGTCCATTTCGAACAGGCCGGGGATGCCGATGGTGGGAAAGATCAGCGCCAGGTTGAACCACAACAGCAGTTGCAGAATCAGCGGCGTACCGCGAAACAGCCAGGTGTAGGTCAGCGCCACATAGCGCAGGATCGGGTTGGCCGACATGCGCATGATCGCAGTGATCACGCCGAACACGATGCCCAGCGCCATCGCCAGCACCGCCATGACGATGGTGTTGAGCAAGCCCCACATGATCGCCTGGGAGGTGAGGAACTGGCCGATGTACGACCATTCGATCTTGCCTTCGGCAAAGGCGCGCACCAGGCCGATGATCGCGATGACGATCACCGTGGCGAAGAAAATCCGCCCGTAGTAACGCCGGGGCACATGATCGTACTGGGTGATGTCGAACTGGTTTTCCGCCAGTTTGCGCTCCGCCTGGAGTCGTTCTGCCTGTGTCTGGCTCATGTTGTTTCTCCGAACTCGGTTTCAACGCTATCCCTGTGGGAGCGAGCTTGCTCGCGATAGCGGTGGGTCAGTCCACGTTGGTGTTGAATGTGAAACCGTAATCGCGAGCAAGCTCGCTCCCACAGGTTTTGTGTGCTGCTTCAGAGGCGGAAGCCCTGATAGTCCTCGGTCCATTGCTGCTGGGCGGCGAGGGCGGTTTTCAGCCGGCCGATCTGTTCACGCACCTGTTGTGGCGCGGTCCCGCCCCAGCCGCTGCGGGCGGCGATGGCGGCTTCGAGGGTCAGGCTTTCGCGTACTTCCGGTGTGAGGCGCGGGTCGATTTCCGCCAGCAGTGCCGGGGAGGCTTCCCACAATTCGACGTCGTGTTTCTCGCAGGCCTTGACCAGCGCACCGGTGATTTCGTGAGCTTCCTTGAACGGCACGCCGCGCACCGCCAGCCAGTCGGCGACTTCGGTAGCGAGGGTGAAACCCAGCGGTGCCTGGCGACGCAGCTCTTCGACGTTGACTGTCATGGTCGCAACCATTCCGGCCATGGCCGGCAGCACCAGCAGCAGGGTGTCGACGCTGTCGAGCACGCCGTTCTTGTCTTCGCTCAAGTCGCGGTTGTAAGACAGCGGCAGGGATTTGAGGGTGGACAACAGGCCGGTCAGGTTGCCGATCAGGCGACCCGCCTTGCCCCGCGCCAGTTCGGCGATGTCCGGATTCTTTTTCTGCGGCATGATCGAGCTGCCAGTGGCGTAGGCATCGTCCAGCGCGACCCAGCGGAATTGCCGCGACGACCACAGGCAAAACTCTTCGGCGAGGCGCGAGATGTTGATGCCAAGCATGCTGGCGATGAACAGGAACTCGGCGACGTGATCGCGGCTGGCCACGGCGTCGATGGAGTTTTCGCAAACACCGCTGTAGCCCATTTCTTTTGCCGATTGCTCAGGTAAACGAGCGATAGCCGAGCCAGCCATGGCCGCCGCACCGAGTGGCGACAGCGAAGTGCGCGCGTCCCAGTCCACCAGGCGCTGCACGTCGCGCAGCATCGACTGGGCGTGGGCCAGCAGGTGATGAGCAAACACGATCGGTTGTGCCTGCTGCAGGTGGGTGAAGCCGGGGCAGATGCTCTCGATGTGTTGCTCGGCCTGGTCCACCAGCGCCTGCTGCAAGGCCAGCACTTCAACGGCCAGGGTGCGCACGTGGTCACGCAGGAACAGCCGCAGGTCGTTGGCGGTCTGGTCGTTACGCGAACGACCGGCGCGCAGCTTGCCGCCGAGGGCGCCAAGGCGCTCGGTCAGCAGGCGCTCGATGAAGGTGTGGACGTCTTCGTCGTCCAGGGTCGGGGCGATGCTGCCGGCGCGGAAGTCAGCGCCGATACGTTCCAGGGCGTCGAGCATGGTCTGGGTTTCTTGCTCGCTCAGCAGTCCGGCGCGCTGCAGTTCCCGGGCATGGGCCTTGGAGCCGGCGAGGTCGTACGGGGTGAGCCGGAAGTAACGCTCAGGGCAACGGGACAGGGCCGCCAAGGCTTCGGACGGGCCGCTTTTGAAGCGAGCACCCCAGAGACGGTCGGTGGTTTGTGACATTGTTGTTTTCCTCGTCGGTATCGCGAACTGAAATGGGTATGCCGGGCCGCAACGTCGCTAAAAAGTCAGCGAACGAAATCAGGCCAGAGCAGTTTTCAAGAGGGCAGTTGCATCGTTGCGAGAGCTGATCGAAGTGTCAGCTTTTAATGTTTTGAGATCAGTGGTTTGGCACTGATGTTCGGGATTTATTGGCGGTTGCCAAGCCTGGTTTTCTGTGTTCATTATTATTAGGCCAACGATGTTTTTGTTGTTGGGCACAGATTGTTGAATAGGGCGCCAGAGGTAAATAAGCATTATGGAAACCCCACTTTCCAATTCCGGAAACCCGCCGCCGAAAACGCTGCAACGGGCACCGCTGGCCCTCAGTGGGCTGGACTTCAAACTGCTCAAAGTGTTCAAGGCCGTGGTCGAGGCGGGTGGCTTCAGCGCCGCGCAAAATGAGCTGAATGTGGGGCTGGCAGCCATCAGCAAACAGATTTCCGACCTGGAAATCCGTATCGGCATGCGCCTTTGCACGCGGGGGCGAGAGGGCTTTCACCTGACGGAAGAAGGGCGTCTGGTGTATCAGGCGTCGATAGACTTATTTGCCTCGGTCGACAACTTTCGCGACCGCCTTAGTTCAGCGCAAAACGAACTTGTCGGTGATCTTGGTGTGGGGGTTATTGATAACACAATCTCTGACGCAAATTCGCCGTTAGTTGCCGCACTTAGACGTATTAACGAACAATCTCCCAAGGTCCGATTTCAACTGCAGGCAACGCAACTTGATGAGGTTGAAAGAGGTGTCGTCGAGGGGCGGTTGGTGGCGGGAATTGTGCCGGTTTATCAAAAGCGCGAAGAGTTTGATTATTACGAGCTATACGAAGAACGCTCGGAGGTTTACTGCGCGCTCGGCCACCCGCTGTTCTCCATGGCGGACGCGGACATGGGCGGTAATGTGCTCAAGGATTACGAGTGCATCAACCATCGCTACGCGATTCATCGCGACAAACTGAAATTTGCCCACTACGACAGCTTTTCCGCCTCGGCAACCCAGGTGGAGGCTGTTGCGCTGTTGATCAAGACGGGTCGTTTCCTGGGGTTCCTGCCCCAGCACTACGCCGCGCCAATGGTGGCGCGGGGAGAGTTTCGCGCGGTGTGCCCGGACCTGATCAACATCGTCACGCCGTTCAGTCTGATCCTGCGCCATAACACTGTGCGCAGCCCCTTGGTGAAGGCATTTGCCCAGGCACTGGGCGTGGATTTAAAAGCCTCGGTTTGATTGTTCACCGCGTTGAACACTTACTAATGAACACTGGCGGCCAAATGGGGATGATTGGACCAGGCTTAAGGCTTCCTGCTTGATGGCGCGCAACGGATTAGCCTCTGTAAGGCCTTCACCCATTCATTCGCAAGTGAACAAGTAGAGGTTCCGTCCACATAAGCGGCTGTAACCCTGGATTTTGAGGCCCGTTAGCCAGAAACCGGGTTAGAGTGTTCATCAATGTCTGTTCATAAGGGATCCCTCCACTCGATTCGCGTAGTCGCGCCAAGCGGTTCCACCGAACGAACAGGGCAAAAAAACCGTATATCAATCGTTGTTTGAAGAATGAATCGTCCGCTGTTTGTTTCTCTGGATGGGCCCAAGGGAGCCGGCAAAACCACACTGTTGGAGGCCGTTACGAAAGTACTGAGGGCAGACAACAAAAAAGTGATCCGACTTTGCGAGAGAAAAAGCGATCCCTATAGGGGTGAAACAATGACCCTCGTTAACAAACTCGTCAGAAATCCCACCCGGGATTTGGAGTTGGAGATTTGTGAGCGCTTTGCTGATAGCCGTTCCTGGATTTCCCGGCACGTGCTGGCTAAACAGCCACCAGGCAGCATTATCTTGATCGATCGCTGGTACCCGTCTGATGCCGCGTTTCGCCGGATAGTCCCGTTTGCAGAGATTCTACAGTTGAACATCGATCGAAACGTGCGAGTGCCAGACCTGCATGTCGGGGTTGTCACCGCCCCTGATATTTCATGGGCGAGGGCAGCGGCACGACGGCGTGGGCTGAGCAGTACTGTGATCCATAAGCTGGAAGAACATGTCGCTTGTACCAAGGCGTTCGAACGAGCGATTGCAGATCACGGCTGGGTTTTATGCCGTAATGAAGGAACGATCGAAGACGCAACGATGCAGGTTATTTCTGAGATCTATAGAGTCCTTCGATGCCCCGTAGGCGAAGTTCGCTGCGTCGGCCTTGATGCGGTGAGATAGCCGTAGAGCGCGGGTTGGTGTCTGGTCTTCCAGCACTACCAGTCCGTGCAGCTGAAACACTAACGAAACATTCCGGCCATATGATTCGCACCACCGAAACCTGGGAGGGTTGGAGATGAATCGGCCATCAAGAACCATGCGCAAACTGCTCGACGCTGTCGCCACCAACAATGAGAGCGCGGCGCTGGATGTGATGCGTGCGGCCGAGCAACTGCAAGACGAAGTGCTTCGCCAGCGGTTACTCAACCTGATTCATCGGCTCAACCAAGACGCCAATGACTTGCGAATGGCGCGGGACGATATCCAAGGCGGATCCATCAAGTTTGCGTGACGTCTTCACCGGCGGGCGAAGAAGTAGATACGCGCTCACGTCAAACCAGGGTCACGTTACCGAAACATCGGTGGACGTTTCTGACTCATTATCTCCAATTGATGGCATCGAGAAAGTCTGCAGTGTTTTGTAGGTACATATTCGCGAGCGCGCCTTCCGCTTGGAATGGCAGTTGCCCGTTAGAGTGAGGTGTCGGTCATGATATTGACACCTACATGAGGGAGGATGGTTTTAGAGTCATTGATCCGTGCGTGATTTGACTTACCTCGCCAAGGGACAGATTGAAGGCATCACTCATGGGCAGCCAGCACTCCACTGACGCGAATTTCAAAGACCTTAAACGACGGGCGACAGTCATCCTACGCCAGGATGAGCAAATCCTTTTTGTGCGCAAACGCAACGCCAAGTGGAATCTACCGGGTGGACGCGTTGAACAGGGCGAGACGCCTTTGCAAGCGGCCTTACGGGAGATGGCAGAGGAGACAGGATTGGCTATCGATCAAATCTCTTATGTCTGTGAGTACGAGGACGACAAGGTCATTCATTTTTTGTTCGAGGCCCGGCGGACGTTCAATCAGAAGCCTTGTGCCTGCAACGAGATTGATGATTGCCGCTGGTTCAGCGCAAAGGATTTGGACAAGCGTTCTGTTCGGGGGGCAATCAGGTCGTTGCTCAAACACTTCGCGTCTGACTCGGGCCATAACTTGGCAACTCACGCCGCTGGTTAGCGTCCACGTTGAACGAGTATCGAACCTGGGAGTGTCTACCAATGGGCAGCGACTATCGGATTGAATCTCAGCGACTTGAACAGGATTTTGCAGATGCCTACACCGCGTATCGCAAGCACATCGAATCCACGCCGTACCCCTCTAACGAGGATGATTGGGCTGAACATGATCGCTACCGCAATGCAGTAAGCGTAGCGAGCGCGGCATGGGGCAGGTACTGCTTCGACAACCAGCACCTGCGTTGATGCGCTGCATCTGTACGGCACTTAGGTGTTTTCAGAGCCCTTATCCCTCAAAGCGAACGAACTGGATGCTGCCTCAATACGCCCTTGCAGCTGAGCAACATAGGCCTGCGCTTCTTCCAGGTTCTGAAATGACACAGCTTTGTCGTCGAGCCAGACCTTGCATCCGCTTCCTTGCTCATTCACTTCGATTTTGACATTCATTGGCACAGTCCCTTTGCGTTTAGTGCGTCAGAGAGTAATGCATTTTGAAGACGTATCAAAATGAAACAGAGGCTCTAGATCAATGCTTTCAGTCGTTTTCAGTTTTATGTTGGTTTAGTCATCCAACAAGACATCATTCGAACCTTCTGGCATTCGCTACCTTGTCTTGAATTCCGTCAAGGTACTGGGACTTCAGCTCTTTGGTTAACGGCCCAAGGATGGGGTTTGCTTTGAACCGGGCCAACAGATGCTCAATCACCCGATCTACCTTGGCGTAGGCAGCAGTGACGCTTGAAGGCACCAGCGGATCAAACTGAATCCCTTCCATCTCGATATCGAGTCGTTTCAACAGGGGTTCGGCATCCAGGATCTGGTGGCGTATTTCATCCGGCGAGCATTGCATCGTCGACCTCCTTGTATTGCCGTAAGTACAGACACGCCTCTTGTTAACTGCAGTCGGGTGACGCAGTCAGGGCATGGCAGCCGCTGTCTTAAAAATGAAACAAAATTGTCGCGTAGAAATATTACTGAAATGTTTCAATCCTATGATCGAGGGAGATCTTTTTCAGGTTACCTCCCTCATGCGTCGAGCTGTGTTCAATCAAAAAGGAGGCGTTGGCAAATCAAGCATCGCCTGCAATCTCGCGGCTGTCAGTGCTGCCGAAGGCTACAGGACGTTGCTGGTGGATCTCGATCCTCAGGCTAACTCGACTCAATACCTGACAGGGCTGACAGGCGATGATATCCCCATGGGGATTGCCGATTTTTTCAAGCAAACCTTATCCGGCGGCCCGGCCAGCAAAAAGAATCGGGTGGCTATCACTAATACTCGCTACGACAATCTGCACCTGGTCACGGCCAGCCACGAGCTTGCCGACCTGCAGTCAAAGCTTGAGTCCAAATTCAAGATCAACAAGCTGCGCCGCTTGCTGGTGGAGCTTTCCGAAGATTACGAACGTATTTATATCGATACGCCGCCGTCCCTGAATTTCTACACGTTCAGCGCACTGATCGCCGCCGACCGTGTGCTGATTCCATTCGATTGCGACAGCTTTTCTCGTCAGGCGCTCTACAACGTCATCGCGCAAGTGGCTGAGTTGCAAGCTGACCATAATGAGTCGCTGATCGTGGAAGGTGTGGTGGTCAACCAATTTGTGGCACGTGCCAGCTTGCACCAGATGCTGATCGACGAGTTGGTGGCCGAAGGCTTGCCCGTGTTACCTGATTATTTGAGTAGCTCGGTCAAAATGCGTGAGTCCCATGAAGCGACGGTACCCATGATCCACCTGGCGCCACGCCATAAGCTTTCATTGGAATTTATCAGCCTGTTTTCCGCTTTGGAAAGAGCCGGTTGATCGCAAGAGCAAGGTTGAAACTTCAGCGTCTGACGATGGGATGGCACGCCTTGGTTCCGCATCTGATTCCGTGCGCTGAACATAAAATTGAAATCGAAATGCCAGTACGATAACTCGCGCGCAATCGATAGCTCTTACTTCGAATCAACTCCTGTTTTCTTGGCCGCCTTTGGGACGGCCATTTTTTTGCCTGAGATTTTTGGAAGCAGCATTTTCAGTTTTTGCATTTCGTCCTCGGCTTGTCGAAGTTCGCCGATGGAAGCCTCCGCCCACAGGTGCTCCAGCGGCTTAAGGTCAGGCTCAAGTTTTACCTTGAGGCACCACTGGAAATGGTCATGCCATGATCCCAGTGCCGATTGCACCGCCTTCAAGGATTTCGCCGCCGTCGTCGACAGCGGGGACAATTGTGGGAATGCTTCGGTAAGGTAGCGAGTGCGCTTTACCAAAATTCGTAACTCGTGCCGGTCAAACTGCTCATCGTCCAAAGCGCGATGGAGCTTATCGATTTGCTTGGTCAGCGCCTTGACGATGACCTGTTTCATTACCCTTGAATCATTGCCTGGCTCTGATGCCCTGAATGCAGAAGGCCATTGATCCAAGGCTACGAACAATCCATCCAGCGCGGGATCATTGAGTAATTTTCGATAATCTGTTTTTAAGCGAGAACGCCTGGTGGCCGCCGCTTCAGGCATGCCCTGAAGCTCAAGTTCGCTGGCCATTACTTCCAGATCCCGCGCCGGTGTCGTCAGCCGACCCGCCTCGGTGGCAGCCTCGCGAAGTACGGTCATTTCCTTCAATGAGCGCAATGGCGTTAGCAGACTTCGGATTCGTCTGACGGCGATCCTTAAATCGTGCAAGGCCTCGCTGTCTGTCTCTGCTTCCAGACGACTACGCGCATGGAACAGAACGACCTCAAGACCGAGAATTTCTTTTACGTATGTGTCGATGAATGCCATCAGATTCGCCTGTGACCACGTTTGTAATCAGTACAGAGCGTAGATCTTTATCGGGAGTCGGTGATGCAGATTGTTACTGCCATATTGCTGTAGAGAGTCAAAGTGTATCCATTACAATTTGTTGAATGTATTGGTTGTTGGATTTTACGATGGGCCACAAGATTTCACTGGTACGAGGCTCATAATGCACATCGCCATCCTTACCTTCGAAGGTTTCAACGAACTTGATTCGCTCATCTCGTTCGGCATCCTCAACCGGGTTCAACAGCCTGGTTGGCGAGTGTCTATCGCCAGCCCCACGGACAAGGTGCTGTCGATGAACGGCCTGATGATCGAGGCGCAGATGTCGTTGGAGGACGCATGTGGCGCGGACGCTGTGCTGGTGGGTAGTGGGAGAATGACCCGGGACGTCGTCGCGAATGCCGCGCTGATGTCTCGCCTGAAGCTTGATCCTGCGCGCCAACTCCTGGGCGCCCAGTGCTCGGGCACGCTCATACTTGCAAAGCTGGGCCTGCTGGACGACGTTCCGGCCTGCACGGATCTGATCACCAAGCCTTGGGTTGAGGAGGCTGGCGTGGCAGTGCTCAATCAACCGTTCGTGGCCAAGGGCAATGTCGCAACCGCTGGCGGGTGCTTGTCGTCGCATTATCTGGCCGCCTGGTTCATCTCACGTCTTGCAGGTATCGAGGCCGCACGCAGTGCGCTTCATTACGTTGCCCCAGTGGGGGAGAAGGACATTTACATAACGCGTGCGATGGCGAATATTTCGCGGTTTCTTTAATGCGAGCAGTGACCGTATATGGACTCCTCCTCGTTGGGAAGCTTCCTTCGCTTTGGCGCCCGTGCCGACTGCACACGTATATTCGGCCTCTGACTTCGGCATCGATTCGATGCAGGGCCATGATGGGCTATTCGCGCGTCGGCTCCCAATCGCTTCTACGTGCTTTACGCACCTGGACACTTGAGGGTTTTGCCAGCACCGTATCGCTGAACGATAGCCTCATCAAGCGCTTCTGAAAACACTCCATCTGTGGAGTGCATCAAAGTAACGCGGCTCACTCAAGCGCTAAGCAATTGCGTCTTGAGCCAGCCTAAGCTTGCAACAGTAGTGCTGGAAGGACGGTATTCACACCCGATCCATCCTGCGTAACCACGATGCTCCAGAGTCGCGAACAATTCAGCAAAATTGATTATGCCTGTACCCGGTTCGTGGCGACCTGGGCAGTCCGCAATCTGCACATGGACGGTTCGGTCATAAAACCGAGCCAGAACACCTGCAGCGTCTCCGGTCAAAAGCTGTGCATGGTAAAGGTCGAGAATCAGCCCAATACTCGGGAAGGTCTCCAGCACCCGTTGCGCCTTGCTGAAATCAGACATGTAGTACCCCGGGATTTCCTTTGGGCTGATCACTTCAATCAGGGGCCGCAACCCCTGATCTTCAAAGTATTTGACTGCATATTCCAGGTTGCTCACGAAGCTAGGTGTAGCCTCAACTTGTGCCGTAATCCCAGACATGATGTGCACATTCGAACAATCCAACACCTTTGCATACCGGGCGGCCAAGGCCAAACCTGCACGAAACTCTTCTTCCTTGCCTCGCAGGGCAGCAATGCCTTTGGTGACTCCGGCCGGTGCAGCGAACTGGATCAGAGGAAGAGAGTACTGAGTCAAATGAGCGGCTAAGTTACTGGCGTCAAATTCATAAGGAGAGGGAAACTCCACCGCCCGAAATCCAGCAGCGGCAGCAGCTTCGATACGCTGCAGAAAAGGCAGGTCGTTGAATTGAAAGCCGAGATGAGCATTGAACTTGAGCATTAGGTACACATCCATCTTTGAAAAAAACGAGTCATCTACCTGAACCATCCTTCGCCTTCATAGGATTGGCTTTTACTGCCACGGATTGGCATCTAGGAAAATCCATTTAAGGTCATGACGGCGGTCTCAAGAAGGCGACAATGAAGTAATCGCAAGTATGTTAACGGGCCACCATCATCACGAAAAATATTATGTTGTGATTAATTTCATCACTAATTGTTATGCTTTTGGTTTCGAACCGAGTACGACCGGCATGAATCTCAAAGCATTGATGTGCTGCGTAGAGGTCGCGCGGCAAGGTAGCTTCACCAAAGCTGCGCAAAGCCTGCATATCGCCCAACCAGCACTGAGCATGGCCATCACTCGCTTGGAGGAGGAGTTGGGCGTTACGCTTTTCAACCGCGCGGCACGACAAATCACTGTGACGGCTGAAGGACAAAGCTTTCTTGCACGTGTGGAAGTCGCTTTGCTCGAATTGGACATGGCACGCCAAGAGCTACGGGATATGGCGCATTTGCACAGTGGTGAGATTCGACTCGGCGTGCCTCCAATGTTCGGGATCAATTACATTCCACAGGTGCTCAACGCCTTTGGTAAACGATATCCAGGAATCGTGATGACGGTGATTGAAGGCAGTGCGGATGACATCAGCCAGCGGCTGGAAAGCCGTGACATCGACGTCGCGTTGTTGGAATCTCGTCGAGTCGAGAGCGGATGGGATTCCGTGTTGTTAGGCACCGACGAGATGGTGATGTGCATGAACGATAGCCACCCACTTTCGTGCGAAGCCTTTATCGAGGCCTGGCGTCTGCAAGATGAAAAAATGGTGCTTTTTGACCAAACATTCCTGCAACGCCATCTGTTCGACGCCTTCTGCGAAGCTTCCGGAGCCCGCTACCGAATAGCATTGCAAACCAATTTCGTCTCACTGGTCATCAAGGCAACAATGGATGGAATGGGCGCCTCTACGCTGCTGCGTTCCATTCAACAATGCGTGCCCGGCATGTTGGGTATTCCGTTCAAGCCGGCACAGACCATGAGTTTCAGTTTGTGCTGGCGAGCGAACGAATACTTATCTGTTGCAAACAAGCGGTTTGTTGAGTTTGCTCAAACGACCGGTTTCTTCAGTAAAGACCCCGGCTAAAAGGGATGGATCTGAAATGCCCTAAGCTACTGATATCGGCTGCCGGTCAGAAGGATAAATCCTTACGGCAGCCAAAGGCTTTTGGGCCGTTTTCTGTCTGTCACGACTGAACAGAATCGACTTACTTCCGCTGGTAGCACGTTGAGGGACTCGCCTGGAAAAGTACAGTTTCGAACTCAAGCTGTTGTTCGCGAGAACCGGGCTTGCGAGAAAGACAAGTGATCTTATGTCTGGAAGAATCGGTCGGGACGACACGAGCCAAGGGCCGAGGATGCCTTGTTGTCGACTATCTCCTCGCTGGCAAGACGGCCCACAATCGCCGCCAGAGTGACGCCAGGATGCATTGCGCAAACGTACACTCCGCCGATATCGGGTAGGTAGCCGATGATGGGTATGCCATCGACAGGAATTGGCCTGAGTCCGACACAAGCCAATTGCGGATCAATCGAAGTAATCCCATAGAGTTCGTTCTGGATGGCCCGAGCAGTTCGTAGCGCTATCTCTACTGGCTGGTTTTCCAAGGAGTCTCCCAAATAATCTTCCGCCGCCAGCAGCGTACCGTCGGTGCTTTGCCTTACTTCCATTTGAGGGCTGGAGATGATGGTGTTCACGAGATTGGGTTGTGTCTTGTAGCGGATGAGTATTGCCGCAGAGGCCTCTATTGGAAGGGACATCTTTAACGTCTCAGTCAGCTTCGTGATGCCTGTCCCCGCTGCCAGTACGACAATGTCTGCATCGATGATCCCCGTTACGGTTTCGACTCCCGTCACCTTTGCGTTCTGAGTTGGAAAGCCAAGCACCCGAGTATGCGTAAGAACTTTCGCGCCATGATTCTGGGCTCCTGCGATCAAAGCGTGAGTTGCTGCCACTGCATCCAGTGCGCCTTCTTCAGCTCCATACAAGGCATGTTGAGGGGGATTCTTGAGGTTCGGCTCAAGACCGAGTATCTGGGGGCGAGATACCAGGGTTGCCGAAGGCTGTTTGCCTGAGTCTTGCAGCTCTCTATCCAGGCTCGCGCTGTAAGACAGGGAGCCTGTCCATCGCACTTTCAGACCCGGTAGCTCGGATTGGAGGCGGCGGTATTCCTGGGTGGCGGCGCTACGCAATTCTGCGATTGGATCGGGCCCGCTGTGCGAGGTGTTGATCCAGGCGAATGAGCTTCCGGTCGCCCCGGACGCTATACCTTCAGCCTCGACCAAGACGACATTCGCGCCTTTGCCAGCCAGGTGATACGCCAAGGACGCGCCCACAATGCCTGCGCCAATGACAACAACTCGTTTGCCTGCGCTATTTTCCATAACAGCTTCCGTTCTGTTGACCTGATGAAAGTACTACATCCAGATGATCTCAGGGTTTGTAAACCTGGTCATGGCGGTTGGCTGCGTTGCAGCGTATCCAGAATATTGCCAGGGCATCATCACTGAATCTGCGCAGACATTCGTTGAGGCTGCAACGCTTGATGGAATTCGTCAGGCCGAGCGCCAGTTTGTTGAGCCGCAACAGTTGGCGCGATTACGGAAACACCACGCAGACAATACCCATTGGGTTTTACAGGCATGGGTCGATACCTGGCTTTCCGATGCATTCAGCCACTGGAATCTGGATACCCAGCTTCGCCTAGTTTGCTGTCCCGCACTGGCGTTGCATGGGGATCGAGATGGCCATCGAAGCAGTACGACTAACTGAGGATAGCTGGTGAAGTTTTGCTTACGGCGTCTCACCATTTGTCAGCAAACCGAATCGTTCATCCGTAGAGTTGGCCGTCAATGAAATATGACGGCCTTCAGTTGGGGCTCTTTAGCCTGTAGTCATCCCAGAAGTGCTGCGTCGCTGACGCGCTCTTCACTCATCGGCACCGAAAGGCACCAGGCGAACATCAGCTGTATTGATTTGCCGAACCGTCAGCGGGTTTGGGTTTTCTGGAACAGGTCAACGGGTAAGCAATTGCCAACCATATGAACCACCCCGGCATGACCATCAAGGCAATTCGGGTGTCGGGTCTCAATGCCAGCAGACAGAGAACGAAACCCAGAAACCCCAAGGAAAACCAGGCCATCGGCACGCCGCCAGGCATCTTGTAGATCGATTTCGCATGCAGTTCAGGACGAGTTTTGCGATAGGCAATGTACGACGCGAGAATGGTCGACCAGGTGAAAATCACCAGGATCGCCGACACGGTAGAGACGATGGTGAATGCGGTCATGACTTCTGGAACGATGAACAGCAACAACACGCCCACCAGCATCAACAGTGTGGTGAACGCCAGGCTCAGCAGAGGCACGCTATTGCTCGACAGACGCCGGAAAATCCCCGGAGCGTTGTCCTGATTGGCCAGTCCAAACAGCATGCGACTGGATGAAAATACGCCACTGTTGGCCGATGAGGCGGCGGATGTCAGCACCACAAAGTTGACGATACCGGCTGCTGCGGGAAACCCTGCAACCAGAAACAGCTCGACGAAGGGGCTCTTGTTGGGCGAAACCTGTTGCCAGGAAGTCACTGCAATAATGCAGGCCAGTGCCAGCACATAAAACAGGATGATTCTCAGCGGAATCGAGTTGATGGCTTTAGGCAGGGTCTTTTCGGGGGAGCGCGTTTCGGCGGCTGCGGTGCCGATCAGCTCGGTGCCCGCAAATGAGAAAATCGCCATCTGGAACCCGGCAAAGAAACCGAACAAGCCGTTGGGGAAGGCGGCCTGTTTATCCAGCAAGTGGTTCAGGGATGCGGTGACGCCACTGGGTGATACAAAGGAGCTGGCAATCATCACCATACTGACGCCAATCAGGGTGACGACGGCAATGATCTTGATGATCGCGAACCAGAACTCCACTTCACCGAAGAGCCTGACAGTCAGAACGTTCAAAGCGAACAGTGTCATCAGCATGCCGATCGCCGGTATCCAGGCGGGTACATCGGGGAACCAATACTGAAAAAATCCACCCACCACGACTGCATCACCTATCACTGCAACGCTCCAGCTTAGCCAGTATGACCAGCCGAGAAAGAATGCTGCGCGTGGGCCAAGATAGGCACCGGCAAAATCCGCGAAGGTTTTGAAGTTCAAGTTGGAAAGCAACATTTCGCCCATGGCGCGCATGACGAAGTAGACAAACAGACCGATGATCATATAGATGAGGATGATCGACGTGCCGGAGAGGGCGATGATCTTCCCGGAACCCATAAACAGACCGGTACCGATGGCACCTCCCATGGCCATTAACTGAATGTGACGATTGCTGAGCGTGCGCTGCAGCGCGGGCTGTTCAACCCGCTCGGACGGAGTCGATTTCATTACAAAACCTCTTGATTTTATGTTTTTGAGTTTTGGCAGAAAAGTGGGTGTCTAGCGTTCTTGTTGGAGATGCAACGGCTACTGACGGTGGTGGTTTGCGGGCGGCAGGGTTGGTCGTCCACTCACACGGTGAATAGCCCCTTGGCACTTTGCTCAGAGGCATCACCGATGGCTATCAGCTCACTGTGCGCAGGCGTGAGGGGACGATTGCTGGCGGTTGATCAAGCAGTTGGTATAGGTTTTTTATGTTGGCAGGCGTCGGCACCAGATGGATGCGCTCACCGATGGCATGCTCCCGCGCCAGATCGTGCACGTAGCGCAGCGACGAAAAGTCTTCGAGGGCAAAACCCACCGAATCGAACACGGTGACCTGTGCGTCGTTCTCGCGGCCTGGGACTTCGCCCTGAACAATCCGAAAGAATTCGACGACGGGAGAGTCGGCTTCCAGCTGTTGAATGTCGCCTTCAATCCGGGTTTGCGGTTCGAATTCAACGATGACCCGGGCATTGCGCAGGATGTCGGCGTGCAGTTCGGTTTTCCCTGGGCAGTCACCACCCACGGCATTGATATGCATGCCGGGCTCGATCATCTCGGGCGTCAGAATCGTTGCATAGGCCTTGTCTGCAGTGACAGTGGTGACGATGTGCGCACCCTTGACCGCTTCCTGTACCGAGTTGGCCAGAATCACTTCAATCCCCGGGAATGCGGCCAGGTTGTGCTTCAACTTGAGTGAAGCATCGCGATCGATATCGAAAATGCGGATTTCCTTGATGGACAGCATTTCGTGGAAGGCGAGAGCCTGAAATTCGCTCTGGGCGCCATTGCCGATGATTGCCATGGAGCTTGCACCAGAGCGCGCCAGGGACTGCGCAACCAGGGCGGAGGTAGCAGCAGTGCGCACGGCTGTGGTCAGCGTCAGTTCACTGAGCAAGGTTGGATAGCCACTGTGGACATCGGCCAGGACACCGAAGGCCATGACCGTCAGCAAATTGCTTTGACCGTTGCCTGGGTGACCATTCACGTATTTGAAGGAGTACTGTTGGCCATCGTCGGTGGGCATCAACTCGATCACACCGTCGGCCGAATGATTGGCGGTACGGGGCGACTTATCAAACTGCGCCCAGCGCAAATAGTCCGCTTCGATATAAGTGGCCATTTCGCGGATTGCCCGGCGGATTCCCACCGTGGCGAACAGGCGTGCAGCATGATCGACGTCTATAAAAAGAGTCATGTTTTTATTCTCCGATTCAATAGTTGAAGCGTTGCGATTCAGGGGATGGATGACTCAGGCGCGTTTGCTCTCGTAGCCATGCAGTACGTTGACCGCATTGATCCCGATCTCATCGACCATGTAGCCGCCTTCCATGACGAATAGAGTGGGGCAGCCGACGCTCGCGATCAGCTCTCCGATGCCGATGAAGTCTTCACTTTCCAGCAGGAAGTGACTGATGGGGTCGTCCTTGAACGTGTCGACGCCCAGTGAAATAACCAGCACTTCAGGCCCAAATTGCTGGAGTTTCTTACAGGCGTGGAGCAAGGCGTTGCGATAACTTTCCCAAGTGGTGTTCTTCGGCATCGGATAGTTCAGGTTGTAACCTTCGCCTTGGCCTGTGCCTACTTCGTGGCTGAAGCCTGAGTAGTACGGGTAGGACACCGCCGGTTCGCCGTGAAGCGAGACAAACATGACGTCACTACGCTTGTAGAAAATGTTCTGGGTGCCGTTGCCGTGATGAAAGTCGACGTCCAGTACGGCGACACGTTTGGCACCTTGGGTAATGGCCTGCTGTGCAGCAATGGCGGCGTTGTTGAGATAGCAATAGCCGCCCATGTATTCGCGCGCTGCATGATGGCCGGGCGGTCGGCACAGGGCAAAGGCACTGTCATGGCCTTCATCGATCAGTGCCAGGCCGGTGAGGGCGATGTCTGCACTGGTTTTCACCGCTTGCCAAGTGGTCGCGGTAATCGGGGAGCCGGCGTCCATGGCGTAGAAACCGAGCTTGCCGTCGATGAACGTCGGGACTTGCTCGTTGGACAGGTCACGCACTGGCCATACCAGCGGTAGGGCATCGTGCGTACGCCCGGTCGCGCACCATTCTGACCAGGCGCTTTCCAGAAAGCTGACGTAGCGCTCGCTGTGCGCATTGACGTAGCACGACCGGTCAAATGCTCGCGGTTCGATGATCTGGCCAAGGCCTACCTGCTGGACACGCTTATGGACGGTATCGGCCCGACTGGGCTGTTCGAACGATGGCTTGAGCACGCCGTCTTTCAATTCGGTGCCGTGGTGCAAGCGGTGGGAATCACTGAAAACTGTAAACATTCTGCGCATCCGTTAATGTGAGCCAGTGCAAATATTCTGTTCCGGCCGGGATGCGCTTTCTTTGCTTTGTTTTCGTGGTTTAGTAGATTATTCGGGCGTTTTTACTCTGGAATGGCGTCATGCAGAAAAAATTATCCAAACGCATCAGCCTCGACGATACCGACTTGGCAATCCTCGCATTGCTGCAGGAGGATGCGAGTATTTCCAACGCTGAGCTCAGTGAGCGCTTGTCGTTAAGCCTGACACCTTGCTGGAGGCGGCGTAAGAGAATGGAGGAGGCGGGCGTGATCAAGGGCTATCAGGCGAACCTTGATCGACGAATGCTGGGGCTGGATATCATGGCGTTCGTGCACATCCGTTTTTCCACCCACGCCGATCACGCTCCCGACGCCTTCGAGGCGGTGATTGCGCAATTGCCCGAAGTGTTGTCCTGTCACAAGATCACCGGGGATGCCGATTACGTGCTGCAAGTGTTGGCAGAGGATCTTGATAGCTACAGTGACTTTATCGAGCAGGTGCTCAGGCGTCAGGTGGGTATTGCGTCCATCCAGTCCAGTCTGGCTTTACGCGAGGTCAAGACCAGTAGCCGTATAGCGATACCCAAGTCGAGCAAGGAGTGAATGGGCAGGGGTTAGATCACCTTGTGAAACACTGTCTTTGACGTAGCTCCGTTGTTATCAACCGACACACTGTTGCTTGCTCAGTGACTGAGGCTTGTCCGTGTTTTCACGGGCAAGCTGAATGCACTTCAATGCCAAAATGGTTGTCGGGTCGACCAATGCAACCTCATGATTTTTGATCATGCAGGATTCGCTATGCTCGAGCACCAGGGGTAGCTCTGTGCACCCCAGGATGAGCACATCGGCACCCAGTTCACACAGGTGCTCTGCAGCGATCAAGACGTAAATCGACTCCATCACCAACGCCTGGTAATCCACACCTGGGGTGATTATTTGCAACCCGGTTCGCTACAGAAGCCGGTCGCAATCGCGATATCGGTGATCGGCCGATTGCTCTGCAGAATAAGCTGTCGCGCTGAAGCGCTGAAAGGCGATGCTGGGCACGGTTCAGCAACCGTTCAATCGTGGCAGACCAAGTGATTTCGGATTGAATACAAACTAGGGCCCTCGCGGGTGCTTTTTATTGCCCGGAATTTATTCGGAGCCAATTTTTACTTGATCACTTATAAGCTGGGCAAGTATCCGCACCGGTTCGGTAAAGCTCTGTCGAGACCTGTGTACGAGCCCGATATCACGGTGGAAGGTGTGCTGTCCGAGATCGAGCGCTCGTACACCTACGGGCCATTCCTGATGGGTTGCTGTCTGCGGCACCAGCGCTACACCAACGCCATTGGCCACTAGCTTGATGATCGCCTCTAGTTCATCCAGCTCGCAAACCTCCCGCAAGGTGAAATGCATGTGCCGAAGGAAGCGATCCACCTGCCTGCCCCCGAATGATGATCGGTCATACCGAATGAACGGTTCGCTGGAAAGTAGTGCTGACCAATCTTCTCCTGGCAGTTCACGCGGAACGATCAGCCGGTAGGGCTCAAGCGCCAAGGTCGTCCAGCGTAGATCGCTCTGAAGAGAGAAGGGCGGGCGAATAATTGCCGCCATGTCGATTTCGCCGGCATCCACGAGGTTGACCAACTCCATCGATAGCCCCGGGATTACGCGGGTTCGGCATTGAGGGCATTGTTGGTGAAACTTGGCTAGTGCATCTGGAAGATAGGAGCGCTGTACGGAAGCGATAGCACCGATGTTCACCAGAACGCTCGCAGGAAGTCCGACCGTGGTGGAGCCCAGATTGTCGTAAAGCCGAAGCAGCTCTTGCGCTTGCAGGAGTATTTGATGGCCCATCCTGTTTAGGTGGGCTGAGCGTCCCTTCCTGTCGAATATCTCAAAGCCGAGCTCGGCCTCCAGACGCTGAATCTGGGCGCTCACCGCTGCTTGGGTGAGGCCGATTTTATTCCCGGCAGCGGCAAACGTACCTTCCCGTGCAACGGCGATGAGTGTTTTGAGTTCTTTAATCATTCACAAATATTAATTGTGTTTCTAAGAAAATTATATTGATTTTTTTACTTTGTTGGCCGCCCTACGATGTGTCTATCCCCCGGCAACTGCCCGAGCCTATAAGCCGATGTCGGTGGGACGGCGGAACTTGAAGCGTCGCGAAAAACCAACGGCCAGCATTCATACGCTCCGTCCTTCACCAACAAAAAAACTGTATTGGAGTTCTGATGAGCCTCTCGCCTTTCCACCTCGCAATCCCCGTTTACAACCTCGCTGGCGCACGCACATTTTACGGCGATGTGTTCGGCCTGGAAGAAGGTCGCTCCAGCAACCAGTGGGTCGACTTCAACTTTTATGGCCACCAACTGGTTATTCACGAACACCCCAAAACCGCTTCCCAGGAAAGCGTCCATAGCAACCCGGTAGACGGCCACGACGTACCTGTTCCGCACTTCGGCATCATCCTGGGCTGGGAGGAATGGGAAGCGCTGGCCGAGCGCTTGAAGTCTTTCGGCACGGAGTTTGTGATCGAACCCTACATTCGTTTCAAAGGGCAGGTCGGCGAGCAAGCCACCATGTTCTTGTTCGACCCGTGCGGTAACGCCCTYGAATTCAAGGCGTTCAAGGATATGAGCCAGCTCTTCGCAAAATAAGAAAAGTGTTGGCACAACAGCGTTGTGCCATTTGAACTCAAGTGAGCTGGAAGCTCATGACTCTAGCAACTGCCAGTTAACGCAGTCCTTTCATTCCAACAAGAAGGCTAGACATGAAACGTATTCCCTTGGTGTGGCAAATCATTGCCGGGCTGTTGCTTGGTGTGCTCGTCGGTTGGTATTTCAATACCCATCCGCAGTATCAATCTTGGGTCAGTGCAGAAATTCTGAAACCGCTTGGCGATATCTTCATCAAGATGATGAAGATGGTCGTCGTACCGATCGTGTTCTGTTGCATGATCCTGGGCATCGCGGGAGGCGGAGATAACAAGTCATTTGGTCGTATGGGCGCAAAGTCGCTGGGCTATTTCTTTGCGATCACCGGCTTGGCGATTGTGATGGGTCTTTGTTTCGCGAACATCTTCGAGCCTGGCACAGGGACTGATATTTCCGGTATTACGCATAGCGCTGCGTCCATCACGATGGAGCCTTCGAAGGGCGCTCTCGTGATTGTGCAGAACATCGTCCCGGACAACGTATTTGTGGCAATGTCCGAAGCCAAGCTGTTGTCGGTGCTGTTCTTCGCCGTGTTGTTCGGCATGGCATTGAACTCGCTGCCCAGGGAGAAGAGCGCGCCAGTGGTCGCCGTGGTTCAGGGTATTTCCGATGCGATGTTCAAAGTCGTCTCAATCGTCATGGCGTACGCTCCGATAGGCGTATTTGGCATGATCGGCGCTACCGTTGCGACCTTTGGCTTTGCCTCGCTATTGCCCTTGCTCAAGCTGATTGGTGTGGTCTACCTGGCGCTGATTGTCTTTGCGTTGGTGGTACTCGGCGGTATTTGCTATCTGATCGGCGAGAACATTTTCAAGCTGATCAAGTATTTCCGAAATGAGCTGATCCTTGCGTTCTCGAGTGCCGCATCGGCAGCGGTTATGCCGCAGTTGATGACCAAGCTGGAAAGCTATGGCGTTCCGCGCCGCATCGTCAGTTTTGTGGTTCCGGTCGGTTATGCATTCAACTTGGATGGCGCGTCGATTTTCCTTGGGGTGGCTACGATTTTTGTCGCTCAACTCTATGGTATCGACCTGTCGCTTTCTCAGCAGATTCTGCTGGTGGTCACAATGGTGCTGACCTCCAAAGGTGCTGCCGGGGTACCTGGATTTGCCATCATTATTTTGTCTGCGACGTTGGCGTCTGCCGGTCTTCCATTGGAAGGGGTAGCGCTTATTGCGGGGATCTTTAGGATTATTGATAGCGGCACAACCACGTTGAACGTGCTGGGTAATGCGATCGCACCATTGGTTATCGCCAAATGGGAGAAGGCGGCCCTTGAGCCTTCACGAATCGAACGCGTAGCACAGAAAGCATAGTTACTCATGAGGAGTCATCGGCTATCAAAAGTCTATGGCTCTTCCTGTTTTCGCCATTCAACAATAAATGTTTATGTCTGTTCTCTTTGCCGGGTTCTGAGCTGTGCAGTTAGATTTTTTCTTAACTGTATCAATTCGGATTTCCGCGTTTTGCTGCCGATTATTAATAAAAAAATAAGGTGCTTTATGCGCAAAGAATTCTTTCCCGATTCACACCGTAAGTTTGCTTTGTTGTGTGCGGTTTTACTTGCCAGCTTCCTGACCGTGGGAAATGCTCAGGCCGCTTCAGGCAATACTGTTAAATCGCATCTGTTGACCCATTCTGCCGTGGCAGTACCTGATCGTTATGCGGCTGAAACCGCCAAAGCCATCTTTGCCAAAGGTGGCAACGCCGTCGATGCGGCGGTGGCCATTGCATTCACGCTAGCTGTTACCTATCCGGAAGCGGGGAACATTGGCGGTGGTGGATTCATGACGATCTATCACGAGGGCAAACCTTACTTCCTTGACTACCGCGAGCGGGCACCGATCAAGGCGACCAGGGACATGTTCGTCGCCGGCAATGGTCAAGTGATCCCTGCTGATAGCACCCAAAGCAGCGTGCTTGGCTACAAGGCCGTGGGCGTCCCAGGTACGGTCGTCGGTCTGTGGGAAGCCCATCAGCGTCTTGGCAAGCTCAGCTGGCAGGCGCTGGTCGAGCCGGCAATCCACTATGCAGATGCAGGCTTTCGAGTTGATGAAATGCTAGCCGGTTTGGCGGCAACGGAAAATAAGCAGCGATTCGCTGGAAAAACCAATTTCTCTGAGCATTTTGGTGCGTTGCAGTCAGGCATGCTTTTTAAGCAGCCTGAACTGGCAGCAGTATTGAAACGAATCGCGAAGCACGGCACTGCAGGTTTTTATTCCGGCAAGACTGCCGAACTGATCGTTAATGATATGAGGGAACATGGCGGACTTATCAGCGAAGCCGACCTGCGGAACTACAAGGCCATTTGGCGAGAGCCGATACAGGCAAACTGGAATGGTTTCCAGGTGGTGACCGCGCCACCGCCCAGCTCCGGTGGGATCGCTCTGGTTCAGCTATTGAAGATGAAAGAAGCGCGCAACGCGGATTTTAGTGGCGTGCCGCTGAACTCGCCAGAGTACATTCATCTCGTAGCAGAAATCGAAAAGCGAGTGTTTGCCGACCGAGCGCAGTACCTGGGCGATCCCGATTTCTACAAGGTTCCGGTAAGACAGTTGGTGGATGAGAATTACCTAATGCGGCGGGCGGCGGAAGTGAATGTTTCGGCCACCTCAGACACCAGTAAAGTAGTCGCAGGTTTGAACATTACCTTCCCGGAAAAACCGGAAACGACGCATTTTTCGATTGTCGACAAATGGGGGAACGCGGTATCCAACACCTACACATTGAATGGCTTCTTCGGGTCTGGAGTGGTTGCCGGTAAAACCGGAATACTGCTCAACGATGAGATGGATGACTTCTCTGCCCTTGCCGGAGTGCCCAACCAGTTGGGGGTTGTCGGTAATGACACCAACGCGATTGAGCCCGGAAAGAGACCACTTTCCTCGATGTCTCCGACCATTTTTCTGAAGGACGGGAAGGTCGCGTTAGTCATCGGCACGCCGGGTGGCCCTAGAATTTTTACATCGATCTTTCAAGTGGTGAGCAATATCTATGACTTCAAATTGCCGCTAAAGGATGCTGTTAGCGCGATGCGCTTTCATCATCAATTGCTGCCGGCAAATACCATTTTTTGGGAGCCTTACTCTCCGATCACGGGGCAGTTAGCCAGGGATCTCGACGCCAAGGGCTACAATCTCGTCAACCAGGGTTTCAATGGTGATATTCAGGCGATCAAGGTGAATGGCGGTATCCCGGAACCGGTGACAGACCCGAGGGGCAGGGGAGTAACGATGCTGGTCAAATAATTCGTCATTTCCAAACAAATAATTCGATCTGAGCAACAGTTTCCGTTTCCATCGTCGGGCACTGAGGTGAGGCTTGGTGATTTGAGGGATGGAAGAAAGCTAGATCGGGAAAACGTCTATAGACGACCGGTCTAGTTTTCTGTGGGCTATCCACCCTATGAAGAAACCTATTCAAGACATGCGGCAGCACATCATTGATGTAGCGAAGTCGCTGATGACCCATAAAGGTTACTGAGTTTGTTCCTTTGAAGGCTTCGCCTATCTCAAAGATTTGCTGACGCGGCTGCCGACGCAGCAAGCGAATGAGATCGTCCAACTGCTGCCTCATTAATGTGAGCCAGCCCATCAAACACAAAGTCATTGAGGCAATAGAATCTAAAACTAGGCCAGAGATTCAAACTGATCGTCATCGACCGCAGAGCGCCTGAACTCTAAGATCGTACTCTCATGCGCCGCTCCCCATTCCCGCATCGCACTGACCAAAGGCGCAAGTGTGTTGCCTAATTCTGTGAGCGAATACTCCACCTTGGGCGGCACTTCGCGATAGATTTCGCGATGGATAACTCTGTCTGTCTCCAGCTCTCTCAACTGAAGGGTGAGCATCCTCTGAGTCACATCCGGAATTAACCGGCGCAACTCGTTGAACCGCTTTGTTCCGGACATCAGGTGGAACAGTATGAGCGATTTCCATTTCCCGCCGATCACATCAACGGTAAACGCGACGGGGCAAGCAAACGCTTCAACTTCTCCCTGAGGAGCGCATTTCTTCACTGGGTATCTCCATGGTATAAAAAATGTGCCTACAGCACAAAATTGTGCGTACTTACGTAAAGATGCTGTGGACGTTAGCATGATTCCATATTAACCACTATGGAATCCGCCAGATGAGCTTGTTGCTATCCCCCCATGAAATTAAAGGCCTGAAACTGAAAAACCGGGTCGTTATGTCCCCTATGTGCATGCACATGGCCGCTGATGATGGCTTTGTCACTGACTGGCACCGAGTTCATTATGGTGCTCGAGCTTTAGGTCAGGCGGGGCTGATTTTTCCAGAAACGCTGGCTATCGAGGCTGATGGTCGTATAGGGGCCGGTGACTTGGGTATCTGGAGCGATGAGCATATTGGCGGCCTGAAGGCGCTGACTGAACTGCTCCACGGCTTTGGGGCAAAAGCTGGCGCTCAAATTGGCCATGCCGGGCGCAATGCCGATTTGCCTAATCTCATTCATATCGCTCCGTCGGCGATTCCCTTCACGGATACCAGCCTTGTTCCCCGCGAACTCGCAGCTGATGAGATTCCGGGTTTGGTAAAGCTATATGGCGATGCCGCACGGCGCGCCCGCGAAGCGGGATTCGATGTGCTCGAGATCCACGCCGCGCATGGCTACTTGCTTAGTGAGTTTCTCTCGCCACTAGCCAACATGCGCGACGACGAATATGGAGGTGATGCCAAGCGTCGCTATCGCTTCCTGCGCGAAGTTTTGGAAGAGGTTAAAACTCACTGGGAAGATCGTCCTCTGTTCGTACGGATATCCAGCTCTGATTACGCCGAAGGCGGAAACACGCCTGAGTCGTTCCTTGAATATGGTCGCTGGATGAAAGAGCAGGGTGTTGACCTGATCGACTGCAGCTCCGGCGGAATCAAGATGGTCAAGGTGCAGACCTACCCGGGGTACCAGGTACCGGCCGCTGAATTACTGCGTAAGGAGTTGCATATTGCTACAGGTGCTGTGGGTGTGATTCAGAGTGGGCGTCAAGCCGAAGAAATCTTGCAAAACGGCCGCGCTGATCTGGTGTTTGTAGGGCGACAAATGCTGCGCGATCCATTCTGGGTGCGCACCGCAGCAGATGATCTGAGGGAAGTCATAGAGATTCCTGAGGCCTACACACGTTATGGATCTGTCTGGCTTGATACCAAAGCCTGAAGCTTTTCTGCGTAAATCAAATCAGTGATCAATAGCAATCCAATGAAGCAGGGTAAACACATGAGCGAACCGACTTACGTACAAGAACACCAAGCCATCACCGAGGTGCTGAACAAGTACATTGAGGGTTGCAAACACGCCAAAAGCAGCATCATGAAGCCAGCTTTCAGTGAGCAAGCAACGATGTTTAGCGTCGATGGCGACGGTAAGCTGACCGGCGGCGCGATTCCAATCCTGTTCGATGGGATCGACAAGGGTTTCCGCCCATCTCCTGACGCACCGGCAGCTATAGTCCGCATCGAGGTCGTCGGTACGGCGGCTAGCGCGCGCATTGACGCCAACGACATGTCAGGCATTTCGTTCACCGACTTTTTCCATCTGTTGAAAGTCGATGGCAAGTGGACGGTCGTCAGCAAGATCTTTCATACCCACGTCGCGCCTTGACCCTCTGTCGTCCTTGAGTCTGCGGTAGTTGAGGCTTCCCAGCACTCAGACATAATAATGGAAACGTCATGAAAACCCTTACATCTGCTCTCGCTCTTACGGTCGTTACTCTTGCGCCCGGTACTGCCTCCGCCACCACATACCCGGGAGTTGAGCACAACACGGCGAAACTCTTGCAATCGCTTGAAGGTGGCAAGACTCTCGATTCCATGACGCCGGTCGATGCCCGTGCCGCGCTGGCGGGTGCCCAGGCGGCCCCCCAAGTGGCGTTGCCGGCAGCTGATGTCAGCGAGATGACAATACGCGTCAACGGCAGCGATCTGAAGTTGACTATCGTGCGTCCGGTCGGTACTCAACAGAAGACCCTGCCCGCGTTCATGTATTTCCACGGCGGTGGCTGGGTGCTGGGCGACTTCCCGACCCACGAACGACTGGTGCGTGACCTGGTGGTAGGCTCGGGTGCGGTGGCGGTCTTCGTCAACTATAGCCTCTCGCCAGAGGCGGCATATGGCGTCGCCACCGAGCAAGCCTATGCCGCGACAAAATGGGTCGCCGAACATGGCGAAGATATTAAGGTAGACGGCACTCGCCTCGCCGTAGCCGGCAACAGCGCAGGCGGGAACATTGCCGCCGTAGTTGCCCTGATGGCGAACGAGAAGGGTGAACCTGCACTGCGCTCGCAAGTGTTGCTGTGCCCAGTGACAGACTCCAACTTTGACACGCCGTCGTACAAGGAGTTTGCCAACGGCTATTTCCTGACGAAGGACATGATGGCGTGGTTCTGGGACAATTACACACTCGACGCCGAAGCACGCAAGCAGATTTACGCTTCGCCGCTGCAGGCGACAACCGAGCAGTTGAAGGGCTTGCCGCCGACGCTGATCCAGACTGCCGAATTCGATGTCCTGCGCGATGAAGCTGAAGCTTACGGCCGCAAGCTCGACGCTGCGGGTGTACCTGTGAAGTCGGTACGCTACAACGGCATGATTCACGATTTTGGGCTGTCGAACGCATTCAGCCATCTGCCGACGCCCCGCACCGCGATCGAGCAGGCATCTCAAGAACTTAAGACCAGCCTGAACAAGTAGTTTCAAAAACAAAGAGTCCGCAGGCCTCGGTGAAACTGCGGAATTCTTTATTGAAAACACATCGTTAATTTCATTGCGAAGCTACAGTAGCACCAAAGTTTTCGGAACACCTGCTGTGCTTTTTGCAGAGTTGAGCATAAATCAATAATCGCAATCCTTATTAAATTAAGAGTGAATAAATGAAAATTACTTCTATCAAGAGTTTGTTTTTTGTCGCCCTGATTTCGAGCTTGGGCGCGATTGCTCAAGCAGATAGCCTACCGAGTGACCAACAAGACAGTAGTAAAGCAGTGAGCAAACCTACCTACGTAGAAGAATACCAAGCTATCACTGAGGTGCTTAACAAGTATATTGAGGGTTGCAAGCAGGCCAAGAGCAGTATCATGAAGCCCGCTTTCAACGAACATGCGACGATGTACAGCGTCGGCGCCGATGGCAAGCTAGCCGGCGGCGCGATACCAATCCTGTTCGATGGGATCGACAAGGGTTTCCGTCCATCTCCTGACGCAAAGACCGCTATTACCCGCATAGAGATCGTCGGTACTGCCGCTAGTGCTCGCATCGACGCCAACGATATGTCAGGCATCTCCTTCACCGACTTCTTTCATCTGCTGAAAGTCGAAGGCAAGTGGACTGTGGTTAGCAAGATTTTCCAAACGCATGTAGCGCCTTAATTACTTGAGCCGTCCGGCGGCTTTGTGCTCGACTATCTAGGGCTTCTGCGCTGGAACCCTTCGATCACAGCCATCGACTTTAGTTAGTGAAGTCGGTATTCAACCGCCGGATRACCCAGTCCTTTCTTGATCTTACGAAATTTTGATTACTACTTTACCAAAGGCGCCTCTGGCCAAGTGCTCATACGCTTGGCGTGCTTGATCAAATGGATACACGTGGTCGATTACCGGGCGAATCTTGTGCTCATTCAAGAATTCGTTCATGCGATCAAATGAGGAGCGAGGAGCAACGGCGATGCCACGAATCGTTGTTTGCCGGAAGATCAAAGGCATCAGGTTCAGTGCAGAGGTTTGGCCGGTCAGGAAGCCGATCTGTGCGATACGTCCTCCTGCCTTTGTCGCTGCAACCGATTGATTGATGCCATCCCCGCCTGCCACATCCAGCAGGAGATCGACCCCCTTGCCGTCAGTGAGCTTTAGTACTTCCTCTGCCCACTCAGGGCTAGTGCGATAATTTACACCCGCAACAGCACCCAGTTTTTTCACTGCTTGCAGATTGTCATCTCGACTGGAAGTGACGATAACTTTGGCGCCAAGTGCCGTTGCAATTTGTGCTGCGAAAACAGAAACACCCCCTGAACCCTGAACCAAAACGGTTTGGCCTGCCTCGATCTGGCCGAAATCAACGAGCGCATACCATGCGGTCAGAGCAGCAATTGGAAGGGTCGCAGCTTCCTCATCCGACATGTTGTCGGGCGCACGTACCGCGCTGTCTTCATGGATAATCATGTACTCCGCCAGACCGCCCGGCAATGGCGAGCCGAAGCAGTAGTTGGGCTCATCAGGCCCTGGCATGCCATCCAACCAACGTGAGTAAAGGTGTGAGTTAACTCGATCTCCGATAGAGAAGCGGCTGACGCCATCACCGACTGCTACGACAGTACCTGCCGCGTCGCTTACAGGGATTAGCGGCTTGGGCACCATATGAGGCTCATAGATGCCGTCAACGATAGCCTTATCTCGGAAGTTGAGCGATACAGCCCCCACTTTTACCAGCAGTTCTCCAGCTTTGGGCACGGGTGTCTCAGCTTCCCCCTGCACAAGATTGTCCAATCCGAAATCTTTCAGAAGCCACGCTTTCATTTTCAGTCTCCAGCAATTTTGAATGTGCAGGGGAGGAAAGCTCCTCCCTTACGCTGAGGACATTGTTGAGATTTCGCGGCACTAGATAAATGTGCAGAAACCAACAGGATTGTTATCCTGATCAGCAACAATCATCCAGTTATCATGTTTCCCGAGAAAGAGACTTATGGAGCTTCTACAGTCGATGCAGGTATTCGCCAAGCTGGCTGAGTTGGGAAGCTTCACCAAAGTCGCGGAGGCAATGCAGGCAGGACGCCCGCACGTCACACGCACCATTCAGGATCTGGAAGCTTCGCTGGGTGTCCGCCTGTTCCAACGCACTACTCGTAAAGTGAAACTGACTGCTGAGGGCGAGCGGTTTTATGAGCGTGTCAAAGAGATTTTGGCAACAATCGCAGAAGCCACTTCCATGTTCGACCGTAGTGGGTCGACGTTGCGGGGACGGCTTCGCATTGACATCCCCACTGCATTTTCCCAGCACAGCTTCATGGAAAACCTGAGAGAATTTACGGAGGCATTTCCCGAAATCGAGCTTTCGCTGGGCGTGACCGACCGTGCGGTAGATCTCGTAGCCGAGGGCATCGACTGTGCATTGCGAATCGGTGACCTCCCGGACTCAAGCATGGTAGCTAGAGAAATTGGTACCGCCACCATGGTGACCTGTGCGTCTCCAGGTTATCTCCAAGCCTGCGGGGTACCCAGAACCCTAAACGATCTAACAGACCATCGATGTGTCAGCTTTCTTTCTGGTCAGAATCACAGACCGCTGCCTTGGCATTTCTCGGTAGATGGTGAAGATCGTCCACATACTCCTCATGGTGGTATCACCGTGAATGAGTCGAATGCCTACGTTCAATGCGGTGTTGCAGGCTTCGGCATTATTCAAGCGCCGGGAATTACCGTTGAGACTTTCCTCGAAAGCGGAGAACTGGTTGAAGTGCTCAGGGCATTTCGTCCCAAGCCTCGCCTGGTTTCCGTGCTGTACCCAAGTAGAACGCATCTTGCACCTCAGGTGGATGCGTTTGTGGATTGGTTAAAGGAGCATTTTCCAGTGCTACACCCCAGCTGGTTCAAATCTCACTAACCTGCAGCCGTATGCCGACTCGGCATAGAGATAGGTTTTTGCCGTAAAATGTGTCTGGCGGACGATCATCAACTACCGTGTACCGGGCAGCAATCGACCCAATCGGTTCGTCACGGTCTCCAGAAATACAGTGGCAATACAAATGCGGGAGTAATGGAAGCTGAGCACGGCACCGCGACCGCTGAGTCTTGGCTGACCAAGAGAGTTCAGCTTGAGTACAAAAGGGTCAGAGAAGGGCCCTTTTTCTTGCTCAGTTTTCAGCCAGTTTGCGCCGTTGGTAATACTCCTGGCGATAGCGAACTTCCCGCAAGCTTAATGACAACTTTGCCTTTCGATCTTCCTTGTTCGACATAGCTCAAAGCCTCGGCTGTTGATTCGAAAGGGAAGGATCGGTCGACCACCGGTTTGATAATGCCGGACTCGATCAGAGCAGTGATTTCACCCAGTTGAGCACCACTCGCACGCATAAAAACGAACGCATAGCTGACGTTCCGCCTGCGAGCTTTTCTGCGGATGCCGGTGCTCAACAAACGCATCACCAAACCCAATCCCCAGGACAGTTTTTGCTCTTCAGCGAATTGCGGCGTCGGCGGCCCCGAGATGGAGATGAGCTGGCCACCAGGCTTCAGAATGGTGAGCGACTTTTCTAGCTCATCCACGCCCAAGCTGTTCAATACGACGTCATAGTCCTGCAAAACGCTTTCGAAGTTTTGCGTCCTGTAATCGATGACAACGTCCGCTCCCAGCGCTTTAACCCATTCAACATTGTTTGTGCTGGTGGTTGTCGCAACGAAGGCGCCCAGATGCTTGGCGAGTTGGATGGCGATTGTACCGACGCCACCCGAGCCGGCGTGGATAAAGACCTTCTGGCCTTTTTTCAGCTTGGCGGTTTCAACCAGCACTTGCCAAGCCGTCAGAGCCACCAGCGGGAGGGATGCGGCCTCTTCCATGCTGATGTTTTTAGGTTTCAACGCGAGTGCATTTTCCTGTACCGCAATCAGCTCGGCGAACGTGCCTATGCGCTCCTGAGGAGGGCGTGCGTAGACTTCGTCACCTGGCTTGAAGCGCCGCACACCGGATCCAACGCTGACCACGACCCCAGCCAGGTCATTGCCCAATATCAACGGGAATGAGTACGGCAAGATCAGTTTGAATTCGCCTGTACTGATCTTTGAATCAAGCACGTTGACGCTTGTGGCATGCACTTGAACCAGGACGTCATGTGCACCCACCTCAGGTGCGGGCACCTCGGCTACACGGCCATTATTCTTGCCGTAACGGTCGATTAGAAATGCCTTCATGTTGATTCAACTCTCATGGATTCAAATGGGAATGGTCGAATACGCTCAGGCATCCAGGAATACCGTTGCGTTGGCCACGAAGTCGGCATGATGTTGGAAAATTCCGCCATGCCCTGCGTCTTCGTAAATGATCAGTTGTGAATTCGGGATCCGGTTTGCCAAGTCGGTGGAGTTGATCGTGGGCACCATGATGTCGTTGTCACCGTTGGCGATCAGTGTCGGTATCAGTATGCGACTGAGATTTTGTGGGGGTTGTCTGCCCCATGCCTGAATGGCTTTTAACTGCCGCAAAAAAGCGGTTGGCGTTGGATTTTTGTCTCGATCTTTCCTGCGCTCCTTCAGGCGATTCAGAAAATCCTTGGCGGCTCGCCGGCCATTGACCGTCGAGGTGAAGAAGAGGTAGGTCTTCGGATCGCGCAACGTCAGCAAACCTTTAAGCATTAACGGCCAGCTCACTGACCAGACCTTGTCGATGCCGGTGCCGCCAGCAGGCCCGGTACCGGTCAGAATCAGTCTGCGCACCAGGTCAGGGGCGCTCAGAGCAATTTCCTGGGCCACGAACCCACCAAGTGAAAAACCCAGCAGGTCGACCTTGTCGAAACTCAGCGCACGAATCAAAGCGATGGCATCGCTTGCCATTTCACTGACCGKCGCAGGGGCCGTGCCACCTGATGCGCCGATTCCCCGATAGTCAGTGGCGATGATGCGCCTGGTGCTTGCGAGCCCGTCCATGATCCGTGGGTCGAAGTTGTCCAGCACTGCGCCCCAATGGTTAAGCAGAACGAGCGGCAACTCACCCTTGGGGCCTATGTCACGGTAAGCGAACGCTGTTCCTTCGACCTTGATCCATTTGTTCGCTGCATTTACGAACTGCGTGCGCGATCCGGGATGAAGTTTTGTGTCTTGAATATTCATGTTTGCCCCGTGATGCGGGTCGAAAAGCTGCAAGTGAGACTGTGTTGCAGGCGCTTTTAAATCGAGTGCTGCGCACCAGCGCCTGCTGCACGATGATTACGCCTTGGCTTGATAACGCTCGGCGACATCGGATTGCCTGATCTGCGACAGCAAGCCCTGGCGTGCGGCCTGCAAGGCATCCCAACGGGCGGCGTCCTGCAAGGGTGGGATGGTCACTGGCTCGCGACGATCGAAACCGACCAGCGCGGCATCGACCAGATCACCCACTTCCATGACGTCACTGAGGGTATTGATGTCGATGCCCGCTCGCTCCCAGATTTCGGTGCGAGTGGCTGCCGGCAGAACGGCTTGCACATAGACGCCTTTGGGCGACAGCTCCAGGCTCATACCTTGAGAAAGAAACAGTACAAACGCCTTGGTCGCGCCGTAGACCGTCATGCCGAACTCAGGTGCCAGGCCAACAACCGAGCCTATGTTGATAATCGCGCCGTTTCCGGCTTGTGCCAGGCGTGGGGCGATGGCGCTGGCAAGCCGTACCAGTGCCGTAGTGTTGAGCGTAACCAACTGAGCAACGCTGTCGGTGGATTGTTCGATAAAGCTGCCGGATTGTGCGGCGCCTGCATTGTTCACCAGGATGCCAATACTGGCGTCGTCGCGCAGGCGGGCCTCGACCGTGGTCAAATCGCTGATTTGGGTCAGGTCAGCCTGGAGAACATCAATGGTGATGTTGTGTTTCTCTAGCAGCCGGGCTGCAAGAGCATCCAGCCGCCCTTTGTCGCGGGCAACCAGTACGAGGTCGTGCCCGCGCTGTGCAAAGCGCTCGGCATAGGTAGCGCCGATGCCAGTGGAGGCGCCGGTAATGAGAACGGTGGTAGGGATGCTCATGAATTGATCCTCAGTTTCGGATATCGATAGGCGAGTCATGCGTGGTGTCCGGAGGACGTGCGCTGACCTGATTTTTAGCCGTGCCGGGTACTGGATTCAGCAAGGGTTGGGTAGTCGATGTAGCCTTCTGCACCGCCGCCATACAGGGTCGCAGGATCGAACGCCGACAAAGAGGCAGCGGTTTTAAGGCGCTCCACCAAGTCAGGGTTACCTATGAAGGGACGTCCAAAGGCGAACAAGTCAGCCTTGTCATCGTTGAGTTGAGAGGTGGCCAAATTCACGTCGTAGCCATTGTTCGCGATGTAAGTGTTTTTGAAGCGTTGGCGCAAAGAACCAAAGTCGAAGGGCGCAATATCGCGTGGCCCGCCAGTCGCGCCTTCGACCACATGGAGGTACACAATGCCCAAGGCATCGAGTTGGTCGACAATGTAGTCAAACTGGGCCTGCGGTTCGCTGCTGGAGACACCATTGGCTGGCGAAACTGGCGATATACGGATGCCTGTGCGCTCTGCACCGACCTCGGCTACTACCGCCGCCGTCACTTCCAGCAGTAGGCGAGCGCGATTTTCAATCGAGCCACCGTAGGCATCGGTGCGGATATTGGCACCGTCCTTGACGAACTGATCCAGCAAATAGCCGTTTGCGCCGTGGATCTCTACGCCATCGAATCCCGCAGCGATGGCATTTGCCGCCGCTTGGCGAAAATCATTAACGATCCCGGGAAGCTCGCTGATATCAAGCGCTCGCGGCTCTGAAACGTCCACGAAGCTATTATTGACGAAGACCTTGGTTGCGGGACGGAGAGCGGAGGGTGCTACCGGAGCGGCGCCGTTCTCCTGCAGGTCAACGTGCGATACGCGTCCGACATGCCACAGTTGCAGGAAAATTCGTCCGCCTTTTGCGTGGACGGCATCGGTGACCTTGCGCCAGCCATCAATCTGCGCCTGCGTGTAGATACCGGGCGTATCCTGGTAGCCCTGTCCCTGCTGCGAGATCTGCGAGGCTTCGGAGATCAACAGGCCTGTAGAGGCTCTCTGGCTGTAATAGGTTGCAGCGAACTCGCTCGGGACGAAGCCTTCTCCCGCACGGTTACGCGTCAGCGGAGCCATCACGATTCTGTTGGAAAGTGTCAGCGAGCCGAGCGTGTACGGCTCAAATAACGTCTTATCATTCATATCGTTTCCATACTCGTTGATTAATGAAGGCGACATGCGCCGTGCCAGGGAATATTCGTGTTGGCGCATTTATGATGTCGATCGAACTCAAAACTGTCAATGCTTTTGATTATGATCGACATCAGAGTATGATGAAGGCATTGCTTTGAGATGCAGAGGCGCAGGAAATGAAGATCACCAAGGCGCAATCACTCGCCAATAGAGCTCACATCGTTGAGACGGCTTCAGAGCTGTTTCGCGAGCGTGGCTACGATGGCGTGGGGGTGGCGGAACTCATGGCAGCTGCCGGATTTACGCAAGGAGGTTTCTACAAGCATTTCGGCTCCAAGGCCGATTTGATGGCTGAAGCGGCAGCGAACAGTCTTTCGCATTCGCTGACCAGTTCCGAAGGTCTCGAAGTTGCTGAGTTCATCGATTTGTATGTGTCGAGGGATCACCGAGACGGCAGGGGCAGCGGTTGCACCATGGCGGCCCTTTGTGGAGACGCTGCGCGTCAATCAGATGAGTTGAAAGCCACCTTTGCCAGCGGGGTAGAAAGCACGCTGGCAGCGCTCGAAGAAAAGTACAACGCGAGGCAAGACGCGCCGCAGGATGGGGTACGGGCAAAAATGATCGACATGCTGGCGCATGCAATCGGTGCGGTCATGTTGTCGCGCGCCTGCCCAGATGATTCTTCTCTGGCTGATGAAATACTCGAGGTTTGCCACGCTGAAATAATTGCGTCATTGCCGTTGTCGCCAGTCAGTGAGCCGCTGGGGAACACATAGATGGACGCTTTGTGGCAGATCTTGATCATTTGGCCAGGCATTGAAGGAGTTGCGAGAGATGTTGTCGGTGAGACAATAGACGGGAATCACCGAACCTTGAAAGAGTGGAAAGCGACATATGGTTCCGACACCGTCGAGTCGTGGCTGACCAAGTGACATTGGTTTGAGTACAAAAAAGGCCCGATAAGGGCCTTTTTGCTAAAGCGGAATTTGACTCTAGAGCGGGTTTTTCTCAGTCGATAAGCCATCTGGCTGACTTGGCTTTGCTGTATTTTCTTGGGCTAACTCAATGCATTTCAATGCCAAAATGGTTGTTGGATCGACCAGTGCAACCTCATGATTTTTGATCATGTAGGATTCACTATGTTCTAGCACCAGTGGTAGCTCCGTGCACCCCAGGATGAGCACATCTGCACCCAGTTCACACAAGTGCTCTGCTGCGATCAAGAGCTGGTCTTTACAGATGCCGTCTGTGTAACCTGCTTTGATTCCGTGGTTTCCATAAATCGACTCCATGACCAACGCTTGGTAATCCACACCAGGGGCGATTATTTGCAACCCTGCTCGCCGCGCTGCTTCGTGATAAACCTGACTTTTTATTGTGCCGGATGTCGCAAGCAGCCCAACGATTTTGCCAGCGCCATACCGCTGCACGATTGCCTCTACAGTCTCTGTCAGCATGTTCACAATAGGTACACGCAGGTGCGCCTGGATGCGCTCAACAAATGCATGAGCCGTATTGCACGGAATCGCTATGGCATTGGCGCCGGCACTTTCCAGTCGCTTGCACGTTGCGTACATCGCCATCGTCGGATCAGTTTCGTCATTCAGCAAGTTGGCTGTGCGATCAGGGATCTGGGGGTTTTGTTCCACCACCATTTTGATGTGCTCTTGATCGCGACCTGCCGGTGTGTGCGCCACAACCTTACCCATGAAGTCGACCGTTGCTGCCGGCCCAACTCCACCCACTATCCCAAGCTTGAACGGCGGGCGGGTCGACTGGCCTTTCTCCAAGGTGGCGAAAGTGGCATAAATCTCGTTGATATCCAGGACAGTCAAGCCACGCCGTTGAAGATCACCGCAGACCAACGAGAGCTCAGTCATGCCCGGCAGGATGATTGTGGCGCCCTGATCCTGAAGCGAAAGGCAGGCCTTATAGACAGACTCCAGCGGTACACCGTCAAGGTTCCCATCTTTGATGCCATTAACGCCATACATCGCGTCCATCAACCCAGACTGCTCGTTATTGTTTGGATAAACGAGCTTGAAGTCATTGCCGAAATAGCGCTCAAACAACCCGGAGTGCCTGACATAGTCGGACGCGATTATGCCCAGTGTTGTACCAGGTTCAGCGACATGATCCACGTGCTTGCGTAACGCCGTCATCATATCCAGAACGGGTATGCCAATTTCCTCCTGGATTTCCTCACGAAAGGTGTGACTGGCAAAGCAAGGCAGTAAAACTGTATTGACTTCGCTGGCCTCGAAGGTCTGACAAACCTGGAAAACATAGAACTTTCTAGAGGTCATGCTGGCGCCCCGATCCAGAGGCATCAGAACGTCTTTGAAGGGGTGTTGCTCAAAGAGGAAGTGATAGCGACCTTGATCTTCCAGAACAGCTCTGGACTTCACCAACTTGTAGAAAAGATCGCCGCCGGCCAGTGAGCCAAGTCCGCCGACGATACCTAGTTTGCGAGCAAACGATGACCCGCTGGACGGCTTCGATTTACCTTTCATGTTTAGGTTCTCAGGCGGTGGCTACAGTATGAATTGGGAGCGGAGACTCAGTGCCGGGCGCGTCTTCTGCTTCTTCATGTGGTTCTGATTTGGCAACCACAGCCGTCGCGATGCTATTGCCAACCACGTTGGTGGCAGTCCTGGCCATATCAAGGAATTGGTCAATGCCAAGGATCAGCAAAATACCGGCTTCGGGAAGATTGAACATGGGTAACGTAGCCGCCACCACAACCACCGATGCTCGGGCTACACCCGCCATTCCCTTGCTGGTGATCATCAGCGTCAGCAAGATGAGCAGTTGCTGTGTGAAGCTCAGGTCGACGTTGTAGGCCTGAGCAATGAACATGATGGCGAACGCTTGATACATCATCGAGCCATCAAGGTTGAATGAGTACCCCAACGGTAGAACGAAGCTGGATACGCGCTTCGGCGCACCAAATTTCTCCAGTGCCTCCATGGTTTTCGGATAGGCGGACTCGCTACTGGCAGTCGAGAATGCCAACAGAACAGGTTCGCGGATGAGCTTGCCCAAGGTAAACACCGAGCGGCCGAGGAACAGGTAGCCGGCAGCGAACAACACGCACCACAGAATCACAATGCCCAGGTAGAACTCGGCAATCAGCTTTCCGTAATCGACTATCAAGCCAAGACCTTGAGTAGTGATCGCCGATGCGATGGCTGCGAAAACTCCAATTGGTGCGAAAGCCATGACGAAGTCCGTGACCTTGAACATCACCTTGGCCAGCTCTTCGATGCCATCGACAATCGTTGTGTAACCCGCTCGCTTCACACCTGCGAGGGCAAATCCGAAGAACAACGAGAACACCACGATTTGCAGGATTTCGTTGTTGGCCATTGCTTCAGCAATGCTGCGGGGAAACACGTGACTGATGAAAACCTTGAGGCTGAAATCCCCGGTGTTCACCACGGGGCTTGCCGCATGCTGGACGACCTCCATGTTCAGTCCCGCACCGGGCTGGAACAGGTTGACCAGTCCCATGCCGATTGCCAGCGAGATTACCGATGCGGTGACGAACCAGGCCATGGCTCGCAGGCCAATGCGTCCAACGGAGCGGGAATTTCCCATGCTGGCAATGCCACCGACCAGCGTCGCGAATACCAGGGGCGCGATGATCATCTTGATCATGCGTAAAAATATGTCGGTGACCATCGAGAAGTAAGACGCGATCTCTTTGGCGCTTTGTTCGCTCCCTGCGAAATGGTGGCACGCCCATCCGACAAGCACGCCCAAGGCGATGCCAATTGCGATCCGACGCGGAAGTTTATTTTTCTTCACGGAGCTTTCCTCAAGTGGTTTTTTTGCTTTTTTTTTACTTGGCAGGAGACAAGTGTCATTCGGTCGAAGCTCTGTGGCCTCGCACCAACGTTTTCGATTCTAGGGTCGGGCCTGGAAGGGCGTGATGAGTAATCCCGATAGCCTCATGCGCTTTTAGAATAGTTTTCGAAACTGCTGCTTCTTCCTCGCTGGGGCGCAGTAAACTGCTCATTCGGGACATGAGGTGTCGGTATGCAAATCAAATGGCTGGATGATCTTCTGGCGGTCGCGGAGTGGAAGAATTTTTCTCGGGCTGCGGAGGTTCGCTGTGTGACCCAGTCGGCTTTGTCGAGGCGTATAAAGTCTCTTGAAGAATGGGTAGGTGCGGAGTTGGTGGATCGTGGCACCTATCCTGTCCAACTGACCTCTGCTGGCCGCACATTTTGTGAAGAAAGCCGTGAGGCATTGGCGGGATTAATGAGGCTGCGCTCAAGCCTTCGCGAGGTAGAGCGGATGCCAGGGCGATCCATCCAGGTCACTGCCGGCCACAGTCTGTCGATGACATTCCTGCCGAAATGGCTGAAGCAATTTCAGCAGCACAATGAGCAATTCAATGCGCGGGTCGTTGCCGCCAACATCCACGACGCGGTCATATCTCTGGAGGAGGGGAGTTGTGATCTGATGATCGTCTACCACCATCCCCTGGCACCCATACTTCTCGATTCGGAAAAGTTCGGGAGTTTGACCTTGGGTCATGACGCGTTTATTCCTGTGTGCGCACCTGACAGCGATGGGATTCCGCTGTATCCCTTACCGGGCACCTCCAGCAAAACAGTTCCTCACCTCGCTTATACAGCTACGACTTTTCTAGGTCGTGTTGCCGACATCGTCATAAAGAATGGCCCGACTGCATGCATGTTGGAGCGGTGCTACGAGGCGGATATGACGATGCTACTGATGCGAATGGCAGTCGAGGGTTATGGGGTGGCATGGTTGCCACAAAGCGCTGTCATAGACGAGCTTCAACGAGGACAGTTGGTAAAAGCGGGTGGTGATGAATGGAGCACGCGACTGGAGATACGCTCATACTGCTCCATCACCAATGAGAACCCTACGATGCGCAACTTATGGAAAACCCTCGAAGGAGCTTCCCGCGATCTCCATGGCAAATCGTCCAGTTGATCGAAGCTCCGAGGCTCGAAAAGAATCCCCCAATTTTGAGTAATGACATCTGCGCATCGGGTCATTCTGCAACGCTACTTGGAAGACGGGGCCGTGCCCATCGAGGCCTAACGTTTGACATGAGAGACTTGGCCAGGCTTGCCAGAACAGCCTTTCGATGGAAGGGTTAGACCTCAGGGGGCACACAGCGCTCTCAGCCTTAGGGGCAGGTAGCCAGAGGCCAACCGACGCGCGCTGCACGGAGGAGGCTGGCCTTGACAACCAAGCGGTGAAATGGGGCAATGACGAAGATGTAGGCCCGGCCTAGACGGTTGTGGCATTGGACCACGGTTGAAACAACGAGTTGGTGACTGCCTTCTGGCTCTGCCTCTCCAGAACATAGGATCGATATCCGGAAGTCGAGGTGCTTGTCGTCCTCTCCCAACACGATTTCAGTCTGGTTCGTGCTGTAGATCTTGAAGATTCCAACCCGATTAGCAAGTGTTGCCAAGTGTTTGGCTGTCTTGAGACCGAAACAGGCAACAATAGTGTCTCGGACTTTCATGAGCCATCCGATCCAGGATGGCTGGTGGGAAAAGATGAATCGAGCCAGCAAATCTGGATTGCTACATGTGCCCGCAGGGAGCCGAATCGTAAAAGCGTCCGCAAGGTTCATCGACTTGTAAAAGTGGGAGATGCCGGACCTCGAGGGGACTGGCACGGACGTAATGAGCTCAAATTCTCGGGGCATCGGGGATCTCTCCTGAGTTCTAACTACCAATTAGACGACATGCCATGTCGCGTTTCTTGTTGCGATGGTTTGTCGTATAACACTCCTTGTCGCCCTGTGGCGCAAATTTCTCCTTGTCGGATACTGAGCCCGATCAAGGCATCATAGAGCTCTTGCTGCCCAGCAGGCAGAACAGGAAGCAACGTCGCACGGCGCTTGTCGACATCGAACCAGGATTCAACCAACCATCCCACCAGATAGAGCGCCGCAAGGCATCCGCCAGCGGTTGCAACGTTCCCCTGGCATACAAGAGGCTGATCCACGGGCTCAAGTCCCAGAGCTTGCAAGCTCGATCGTGCATCCGGGTGTGTAGTTGCTTGGCCGCTGAGCAGCCCAAGCCGTTCGAGAATGAAAGCTCCGGCGCATATGGAGCCGATTCGCTGGCGTCTGGAGTCAAGTTCAAACGACGGCAGGAAATCTGGGGCGGCAAGTGCAGCGGATATCCCTTCCTTGCCGCTGACGAACAATACCGCGTCGGCACTATTGGCCTCGGAAAGCGGACCGTGCACTGAAACAGGCAGGCCGTGCGCCGATCGCACGATAGAGCTAGAACCCAATATTCGGACGTGCCAGTCCTCAGTGTTGCGGCCTAGAATGTCCCACATCAGGAATAGGTCGATATCAGTGAATTGGTCGAAAGCAACCAGAACGATTTTCTTCAAGGCGAGCTCCATGAAAAGTGCAGGCGTGCAAAACGCAACGGCCATCTTTGCTGGTGTTCGCAGCGTATCAATCGGTTGCGCACCATACACAGTCTGTATGGCGCTAAATATGGAGTGAAATTACGGGTGAGAAAACTAACTCGTCACCATTGGATCGCGGCTGGTTTTGAGGCCCTCGACCAAATAGGGCATATTGGCGTTTCGGCCGAGAGTCTATCGCGCCGATTGAATGTGACCCGCGGATCGTTTTATCACCATTTCCGCAATCGCGAAGACTTTGTCCGTACCTTGCTGGCCGCTTGGGAAGAAGACTACACGGAGCGCATGCTCGCTTATGCGGCGCAGGGGCGTAGCGCGGGCGAAACCTTGAAACGCTACTTGAGTATTGCCGCTGAGAAACAACCTGGGCGGGAAGTTTCCATCCGAGCCTGGTCGCTGCACGATCCGTTGGTAGGCGAGTTTCAGCAGCGTGTTGACACAAGACGACTGGACTTCGCGATACGGACGTGCCGCCGCTTGGTCCATATGCCAGGCGAAGCAGAAGTGATTGCTCAGGTGGCCCATCTGTGCCTGATTGGTGGTCAACAGGCAGGGCTGCGGCGTGATGCCGTTCGCTTCAACAGTTTCCTGCATCGAGCCTTTTCACTTTTCGAAGGGGCTCTTCCACCGTGGCGGGCCTAAGTCATGAGCTAAATTGGGTAACTGAATAAATAGAGTTCGCGTGCCACTGCAAATGTGTTTGGGGTAGGGACGTCGCTACCAGTGTTCATTTTTAACGAAGCTTGTCTAGCCTAAGGCAAGTGGGCACAGTTATTTCAAGCAATGCTTACCGATGCAACAGGCTCCCGCGATGCTGCACGTCCAGCCAGGAAGGCAAGAACGGCCGCCACGCCCAGCAAGGTGGCGCTCAATTCGAAGGTCACTTGATAGCCGCTCGAGTCGAAGACCAGCCCGCCAACAGTTGCGCCAGACGCAATAGCGAGTTGGATGATCGCCACCATTAAACCACCTCCAGCTTCAGCTGAGTCTGGCAACGTTCTCGCCAGCCATGTCCACCATCCCACGGGCGCTGCAGTCGCAACCAGTCCCCATGCGCCAAGCAAGACGGTCGTGGTGGTCGCCGAGCTACCGAATGAAACAAGCGCCAGTGCAATCATCGCCATAAAGATCGGGATGACGATGAGGGTTCGATGCAGGCCATTTTTCAAGAACGCTTCAATCAGGAAGGTTCCGGCAAGTCCCGCCAGGCCCAGTACGAGCAACATAAAAGACAGCATGGAGACACTGACGTGCGTGACCGTTTCAAGGAATGGGCGCAAATAGGTAAACAGCATGAACTGGCCCATGAAAAACACACTGACCGCCACCATGCCTAACGCGACCGGTACGCTTTTCATTAACCTGAAGACGTTTCCAGTGCCTGAACCGCTTTGCGATTTCATCGGTGGAAGGCTTACAGATAGCCATACACAAGCGACTGTCGCGACTGGGATGATGCACAAAAATGCACCGCGCCAGCCAATCAAGGCGCCGAGAAAACTGCCCAATGGTGCTGCAATCACAGTCGCCAAAGCGTTGCCGCCGTTGACGATTGCCATGGCACGCGTGATCTGGTCATCAGGCACAAGGCGCATGGCGGTTGCCGCCGACAGTGACCAGAAGCCACCAATTGCAACACCGATCAGCGCGCGCCCGATCATGAATACCCCGTAGTTCGGTGCGAACGCGACCACGGTTCCGGAAAGGATCATCAACAGCGTCAGAGAAAGAAGTAGCGGTTTACGGTCAACCCGCGCCGCCACCAAAGGGATAAGAAGGCTGGTGAATAAGGCAAGCAGCCCCGAAACGGAAATGCCCTGACCGGCTTGTCCTTCGGTGATATGCAGATCGGCGGCAATGGGTGTCAGCAGGCTGACGGGCATGAACTCCGATGCCACCAGTGCGAAGGCGGCAAGTGACATGGCCAGGACAGCGCTCCATGAATGTTGAGCTTCACTGGAGGTGGGAAGATGGGTCATTGAATAAATCCTGTATTGCGTGAAGCGTCGCGGCTCCCGAAGCGAAGCCACGAGAGAGGAGCGGTTCCCGTGTGGGTCGCCGATCCGATTACTTCAGATGACTGTTGAAGAACGTGGTCAACTTGGCGAAGGGAATCAAATTGACCCGATCGTAAAGATCCACATGCCCGGCATCTGGAACGATCAGCAACTCTTTGGGTTCGGCCGCCCGTTTGTAGGCGTCCTCGCTGAACTCCCTTGAGTGCGCCGTGGCGCCCGTAATGAAAAGCAGTGGGCGCGGGGAGATGGTCTCGATGTCGTTGAACGGGTAGAAGTTCATGAACTTCACATTGCTGGTCAGCGTTGGCATGGTAGTGGTTTGCGGCGATGCGCCAGCGGGGGTGACCTCGCCGCGCGCAGTGCGGTAGAAATCATAGAACTCATCACCCACAGCGTTGCCGGTCAGCTTTAGTGGTGAGCCGCTGGTATAGCGAACTTCGCCGCCCCAGAATTCCGCGTTACGCTGCTGCGCCGCATTGCGAATGATTTGCTGGCGTTGTTCCAACGTTACTGAGTGCTTGAGGCCGTTACGGTTGGCCGCCCCCATGTCATACATGCTGACCGTGGCGATGGCTTTCAGACGTGGATCGATCTTGGCGGCGCTGATGGCGAAGCTGCCACTGCCGCAGATACCGATGACACCGATACGCTCTCGATCGACGATCGGGCGAGTGCCGAGATAGTCCACGGCTGCACTAAAGTCCTCGGCGTAAATATCGGGCGAAACCGCTTGGCGAGGCGTACCTTCGCTTTCGCCCCAGAACGACAAGTCCAGTGATAGCGTGACAAATCCCTGCTCGGCCATTTTAGTGGCGTAAAGATTCGCACTCTGCTCCTTTACTGCACCCATAGGGTGACCGACGATTATCGCTGCACTCTTTGATTGCGGTTCGAGTCCTTTGAGGGTGAACAGGTTACCTGTCACCTTCATGCCATATTGGTTCTTGAAGTTAACCTTTTCTACGATCACTTTATCGCTGGAGTAGAAGTTGTCTGCGCCGTTCGACATGTTGGCTCCCATTGAAGAAAAAGAGATAACAAGCAGCCCTAGGGCTAGCAAAATTCCTTTCACTGCATATTCCTTTCGATTGAATGGTTGTTCACTGGAGTTTTTGACTCAGGCGTTTAGTCAGCCAACGAGGCGTTGTCGATCACGAAGCGATACTTGACGTCACCCTTGAGCATTCGCTCGTAGGATTCATTTATCTGGTCTGCTCGAACCAGTTCGATGTCGGCGACGATGCTGTGCTCGGCACAGAAATCCAGCATCTCCTGTGTTTCCGGGATGCCTCCGATCATCGAGCCGGCAATCGTTCGGCGCTTCATGATCAGGTTGAACACGTTGGGTGACGGATGCGGCGAGGCCGGTGCGCCGACTAGCGTCAGCGCACCATCACGCTTGAGCAGAACCAAAAAAGCATCAAGATCGTGTGGGGCTGCGACGGTGTTGAGAATGAGGTCGAAACTCTTGGTATGTGCCGCCATTTCTTCAGGGTTGCGCGATACGACCACCTCATCGGCGCCTAACTCCTTTGCCGCCTCGCACTTGGATTCAGAGGTGGTGAACGCCACAACGTGGGCACCCATCGCGTGGGCCAACTTGATGCCCATGTGACCCAGACCGCCGATGCCGACCACGCCTATTTTCTTGCCTGGGCCGGCGTTCCAGTGACGCAGAGGAGAGTAAGTAGTGATGCCCGCGCACAGCAGCGGGGCGACGGCAGCCAGTTGCGCCTCGGGATGGCGGATGCGTAACACGTAGCGCTCATGCACCACGATGTTTTGCGAGTAGCCGCCCAGCGTCCAGCCAGGTGCATCCGGTGTCGGGAAGTTGTAGGTACCGACCATCTCATCGCAGTAGTTTTCCAGACCTGTGTCACAGTCGTCACAGTGCTTGCAGCTGTCGACGACGCAGCCGACACCGACCAGATCGCCCACTTTGAAATCCGCTACATGTGCGCCCACCGCCGATACGCAACCGACAATTTCGTGACCCGGTACACACGAAAATTGCGTGCCTGCCCACTCGGCGCGCACTTGGTGCAAATCCGAATGGCAGATGCCACAGAAGGCGATATCGATCTGAACATCATGGGCTGCAGGCGTGCGGCGATTGATCTGCATCGGCTCAAGGGGTTTGTCGCCCGCGTGAGCGCCATAGGCTTGTACAAGCATGGGAGAGACCTCAAAGGATTTGTCGAATGGACATTTTCCCGGTCTGCCAAGGCTCTCTGTAGTGCATTTAGCTGGATTACTTGCCTGATGCTATGAGTCTCTGTTTTTTTTCAGGACGCTCGGGAGCTGGCGAGTTAGAGTTCTGTGAAGAGGTATAAGACGAATATGACGAACAACCCCGACACAGCTCCTCAACAGACATCGCCACAAGAAAGGCTTGCGCAGATCATCGGCGCGCAGATATCGAAACCAGGTGATTTCGGAACGGCCATTACAGGTCTCGTCTTCTTCAGGCGCGAGCATCCAGCACCGCCCATCGTCTGCATGGTTGAGCCAAGCATCATCCTCGTAGCCCGAGGTGAGAAACAGCTCTGGGTAGGTGGCGAGGGCTATCCCTATGACACATCGCGGTTTCTGATCACCTCATTGGACTTGCCTGCCAATTCAGAAGTGCTGACGGCAAGCCCGGAACAACCATGCTTGGGGCTGACGTTGAAACTCGATCTACGCATGCTGGCTGAGCTGATAGCGCAAAGTGACCTGCCGCCAACCCGTGATCGATCAGTTGCGAAGGGGGTAGGAATTGGTTCCGTGACACCAGCTATGCTGGCCTCGTTCGAGCGCTTATTGGCACTGCTCGATGAGCCGGAGTCCATCCCTGTCCTTGCACCCTTGATCCAACGCGAGATTCACTACCGTCTCTTGCAGAGTGATCAGGCGAGCCGGCTGCGACAAATAACGTCTGTCGATGGGCAAGGTTATCGGATCGCGAAAGCCATCGATTGGCTGAAGTTGAATTACACCTTGGCGCTTCGCGTCGACGAACTTGCGGCCCGGGTGCAGATGAGCGCTCCGACCTTTCACCACCACTTCCGCCGACTCACTGCAATGAGCCCCTTGCAGTATCAAAAATGGCTGCGACTGAATGAAGCAAGACGGTTGATGCTCAATGAACACCAGGACGTATCCAGCGCCGCTTTCAAGGTCGKATATGAAAGCCCGTCCCAGTTCAGCCGCGAATACAGTCGATTGTTTGGCGTACCCCCCAAGAGAGATATTGCGGCGCTACGAGGGCAGGGGTAGCAACATCAATGCGTACTTGAGGGGTGATTGATGATGGCTTCGCTTGCCGACGGCTCCGTGTCTGGTTTAACAAGGTAGCTGAGTGTCATGCAGCCGACATCTTTTCGGTACCAGTAACCTTCCGATAAAACGACATTAAACTCTGCCGGAGGATGCTTGTGGTACGGATAGCAAAGATCGGGCTCCATTACCGCCAACCCCACTGTCAAAGTTGAACATGGCAGGCCACTTTGAGAATTCAGTGATACATCCATCGAGATGCCTCCTGGTTTTCTGGACGAAGCGTTCGATTCGCCATGGCCAATGCTGAAATCGCGCCGGAAACGATTGGGTTAATTACGAAGAAATCGTGCTGTTGCACTGACAAAAACGAGGAGAACAATCAGACAGCCCAGTGCGAACGACAAGGTGCTCAGATGGGCGACCGCCCCAATAAACACGGGACCGATCAGAATGCCCGCGTAGCCCATCGAGATGACAGCGGGGATGGCTACCGCCTGTGGCATACGTTGCTGCCGGCCTACAGCGGTAAAGATCACCGGGACAATGTTCGAGCAGCCAGCCCCGACCAAGGCGTAGCCGACCAAGGACGCGGGCCAGCCATCGATTCCGAGCGACACAATCATGCCCGCGGCTGCGCAAAGCCCGCCAAGCGCAACGACGCGCACGCCGCCCAGTTTGCTGACGATGGCGTCCCCCGTCAGGCGGCCCACCGTCATCGCAGCGGCGAAGGATGCGTAGCCCAAGCCGGCGATGCTCGGCTCTAACCCTCGGCTCGAGACAAGGAAGACTGCGCTCCAGTCAAGCATTGCACCTTCAGTGAGGAAGACGATGAAACAGAGCGTCCCTAAAAGCAGCACGATACCCCTGGGCACCGCGAACATTGGTCCACCCCGTTCAGTGCCATAAGTCAGAAAAGCAGGCGCTGCCTTGTAAAGCGCTCCCAAAACGGTGGCAAYGATGCAGAGCGCCGCAATCAACGGATGCAGGCCCAGGGTCAGCAGAGCGGTCATCGCCCCGGCGCCCAATATGCCTCCGACGCTGTAAAGGCCATGGAAGCCGGACTGAAGTGCCTGCCCGCTGTTTTTCTCGACGATGACGGACTGTATGTTCATGGCGCAATCAAGCATGCCCATACTGGCACCGAAAATAGTGACAGCGATGACCAAGCCAGGCAGCCAGGCCACGGTGCTCAACAGCGCAAGAACGGCACACAAGACAATCGTCGCCCAGATTACGACCGGTCGGCATCCATAGTGCGCAGTGAGATACCCAGCGAAGGGCATGGCCACAATAGATCCACCGCCAAGGCCAAGCAGCAGCAACCCCAGGCCACCATCGTCCAGGCCGGCGCGTGCTTTAACCAATGGAACCAGAGGCGCCCAAGCGGACATGAGCAGGCCCGCGATGAGGAAGGCAATGCGTGTAGACATCCGCTCGCTGTGGTTAGCCGTGGGTATTAATACCGGCGATGGAGCATTCATAATTCTCGGTAATCCTTATCGATGATGCCAGCCATCGTTTACTCGGCTTAGACGGTGCGGGTTTCGTATGTTTGTCGCGTGCCCGGGTTTCGGAAAACTTAGCGCCTGCGCTCATACGTTGCTCTATAACTGCTTGGCGCGACGCCAAAGAAGTCACGAAAGCGCATATGGAAGTTGGCGAAACTACAGAAGCCGGTCGCAATCGCGATATCGGTGATCGGCCGATTGCTCTGCAGAATAAGCTGTCGCGCTCGAGTCAAGCGCAGCTCAAGGTAGTAGCGTGTGGGCGTGGCGCCCACGAATCGGCAGAAACGCCGCTCCAATTGTCGTCGGGAAATTTTCACACATTCAGCCAGTTCGTCGATCGATAGTGGCTCTTCGATGTTCTTTTGCATCAGTTCTAAAGCGAGCTTCAGGGTTTGTGGCAAGGTGGGGTCAGTGTCAACGATGACAGTCGATATCCCGGAGACTTCAGCGGTTTGATCGCAACTGAGTATTTCCTCGACAGCGTGGGTCAGCGACACGCCTTGTTTAGCGGTGATGAGCTCCAGCATCATTCGTAACGAACTGCTGGCGCCGGCGCATGTGATACGGTTTCTATCCAATACGTGAGTCCGACAAGTGACCAGGACTTTGGGGAAAMCATCCTCCATCATCGCTCGCCCATCTGGATGGAAGGCACACTCGACACCGTCCATTAACTGAGCTTCCGCCAGAAAAAACGCACCATTCCACAAACCGCCCATGGTCGCGCCAAGAGATGCGACGTTACGTAGCTTGCGCCGTAACAGCGGGTCGCTGATCAGCTTCACTCGCAAACCACCAGCGACAATGAGAACGTCGATACGATCCGGTAGTTGGGATAACTCCAGGTCCGCTGAAATTGCTATTCCCAGATCGCTCATTACAAGGCGGTTCTTGATGCCGACCGTCAACACCTCAAACGCCGGTGTCTCGTTAATCAGGTTGGCGGTCACCAGTGCATCGATAGCGCCGGTGAACGACATCATCGAGAAATTGTTCAAAAGCACGAAAGCTACACGAGTCACCGCCTGCGGCATTAATGGTTTCTGCGCCGTATAGGAGTACCCCATGTTCTTGTCTTTAAGCACGCTCTCGAATACGAATGGCATAAATCCTCTTTGACACCTTTACCAATAGCTGCGAAACCGTTGCGCAATCTAGACAGCGGTTTTTGGAGCAGACAGCAACAAATCAAAGAATGACTCGCAGTCATCGCTCTCAGGCAGTGCTTCAACACTGTTCTTGATCGCATTGCTGAGCGTGGATCCCAAGCTGTCATCAGCCAGCAAAAGATATTTAGCCGTGAGTTCGGCACTCGACATAGGGTTGCCGGGGTCGCCCTTGGCCGTCGCGGTGGGGCTCGTAAGACGCGTGCCGTCTTTCAGGGTAACGGTGACGCGGGAGAGAATTTCCTCAGGGAACCTGGCGGACAGGTCGGGCGCCTCATGAAGGGTTATCTTCGCGCTGATGTTCAAGATGTCCGGTGCATGAATGGAATCCCCGGTGACCTCTTTTGGCCCCAGCTTCCCGCGAACGATCAAGGCAGCGAGCGGGAACGCCAGCGCATACTGGGCCTCATCCGCGTTCTTCGGAAAATGCCCCTGCAAGCACACAGACTCGTGGAATGTCTCGACATCGATGGTCTCGATCAACTCAGCAGTGATGACTGGATGTGCTCGCATCAAATCGGTCATGGCCGTGAGTGCCGGTTGCGCCCACCGACATACCGGCCACGGTTTGAAATATTGCTCGTCGATCTCCCAACGGGTCCCGATGTCCTGCCAGAAAGTGGAAATCTCCAAAGGTTCAACGGTGGCGGCTGGAGCGCCCGTGACACCGAGCTGCGCCATCAGTAATGCGTTCAGTCCGGCATACGCCCCGGCGCCGTGGGCATCACGCAACATCGTCGGAAAGCTCACCAGGCGCATCATCGGGCACCTGGGGCCAAAGTATTCCGCGATACCCAGCGCATGACGGAACGTCGTTTCATCAAGCTTCAGCAGGCGGGCACCGGCGCAAACGACCCCGATCCCGGAAAAGGCACCTGAGGCATGGTATTCCGGGGCCGTGGCCATCAATGCCTGGCCCGCCCGCAAGGCAGTCTCGTAACCGATGCACAGTGCGCTGAGGAATTCCTCGCCGCTGATGTCTTTGCCCTGACTGCGATACGCGTCAACCAATGCAACAATGGCCGGGACTACGGTCGCACCCGCATGTCCCTTGGAGGTGAAGTGACCTTCATGTGCATCCAGGCTATCAACGCAGAAACCGCCGGCATACGCGGCGCCCAAGGGATGTACGGCTCTGCCGTCGAACCAGAGGCGACTGGACAGCTTGTTGGCAGAGTAGTGGGTGTCAGCGTAGGTTTTGAGCATCACGCTGGTTTGATTATTGCGAGCACCGGCGGCCACGCCAATGATGTCGAGCAGGCAAGTTTTAACCAACTCGCGTGTATGCAGGGGCGCGTCCTTGTAACTGAAATTCTGGACGAATGAATACAACTGCATTTCAATATTCCCGAGTGATGAACGCCGAAACGGATAAAAGGTTGCCCGGTGAAGGGCAACCTTTTATGCAGATTTATAAGAAGGGACTAGTTCTTTGCGGTGGCGGTATTTGCCGCGGCGCGTGCGTCTGCCAGCCAGCTGTCGTATTTCGCGCGATGGGCCGCGATCCATTCTTTGGCGTGCCGGGTAATGTCAGCTGCACTTTTTTCGCCATTGTGCATTTTCAGATTTTGCGCGCTTTCATCGTCGGTAGTGATCTGCATTTCAGACAGGAACTTCACGGCCGCCGGATTTTTCTCGGCAAACTCTTTATTGATGACCGCTTTGACACTGTCTACCGCGAAACCAAGGTTTTTACCATTGAAGGTAGTGTTGGTATCGTTTTTGCCACCTGGAAGATCCGTACGCGGCACGGTTAACCACACAACATCTTTACCTTCAACCAGAACACCGGAAATCCACTGAGGTACCCAGGTGTAATAGAGAATCGGCTTGCCTTCTTTATAACGAGCAATAGTGTCGGCCATCAGGGCAAAATAGGAGCCCTGGTTATTTGTGACGGTTTTTTCCAGGCCATAGGCTTTCATATGGTGGGCAATGATCAGCTCACAGCCCCAGCCGGGGTTGCAACCTGTCAGGTCGGCTTTACCGTCGCCATTGCTATCGAACAGCTTGGCAATCTCTGGCTTTTTCAAATCATCGATAGAGGTGATGTGATACTCGTCAGCCGTTTTCTTATCGATCATGTAGCCCTGTAGTACGCCCGGCATAATAGCGCCGGTTTTCACCATCGTCTCATCGCCGCCGGCCTTCTCGTAGAAAGATTTGTGTAGTTCCTCCCACAGATGAACCGAGAAATCAGCGTCACCATTGGCAATCGCAATCATCATGGTGGAGTACTCGGTTTCCTTAGGCGTCTCAACGTCATAGCCCAATTCCTTGAGACCTGCCATTGCAATCTCTCCGCGGAATCGCTCTTCGGCGATTGACGGGAATATGGGAGTGATTGATATCCCTTTTCCGGGCAGCTGCGCCGTGGCGGCCGATGCGAAAACAGGTGAAACCGCTAGTACTAAAAGCGCCACAGAGTGAATGAATTTCTGTTTTATTCCGAATGTTGTGAAGTTCATTATCGTTTGCCTTGGCTGGATTAAAGAAGTTGGCATTTCTTTTGGTTCACGACGCGCCGCTGAGCGGAGTTAGTTTTCTTTGGGACTGACTTCTATTTTCGTAAGAGTATTTTTTTTCTTCAGGCGATAAATGACACCCGCCGGGCCTGTCTGGTACCAGTGCTCGCCTTTGGTTGCCCTGTTACTGCGTTCGCCCATTGCCTGGGTCAGTCGGTCGAGGAAAATCGCCAGCAATACCAGCCCCAATCCACCGACGGTTGCCAAGCCCATATCAAGGCGGCCAATCCCGCGAAGTACCATCATCCCCAACCCGCCAACCGAAATCATTGATGCGATCACCACCATGGAAAGTGACAGCATCAACGCCTGATTCAGACCCGCCATGATCGTCGGTGCAGCTAAAGGGAGTTGAACCCGTCTCAGCATCTGGCGTGGGGTGCATCCGAAAGCCCGGGCTGCTTCAACCTTGTCTTCCGGTACCTGGCGAATTCCCAGATTGGTGAGCCTGACCAGTGGTGCTACCGAAAAGATGATCGTGACCAGTACCCCTGGTACGTTGCCGATACCAAACAGCATCACCACGGGTACCAGATAAACAAAAGCAGGCAGTGTTTGCATTGCATCGAGCACCGGCCGCAGAAGCATCTCAAGCCGGTCACTCCGGGCACACAGGACGCCCAGCGGTATGCCAATAACTGCACAGAAAAACAGTGAAGTGAGTACCAGGGCGAGGGTGATCATGGCGTCATTCCATACGCCGATCACTCCTAAGAGGGTGAGGGTGACGAGGCAAAGGATTCCTATCTTTTTCCCTCCGATCTGCCAGCCGAAGAGCGTTGCAATAATAATGAATATTGACGGAGGAATAGCCAACAATCCGAACTGGATGCCATTAAGTACCTGGTCGATTGGCCATCTGATCGAGCGAAATACCTCGCGGAAATTATGAACCAGAAAATTCAGGGCAACTTCTACCCATTGGCCCAAAGGGACGTTGATGGATTGAAATGGGTCTAGAAAATTGAATTCGTTCATGTCATTACCTGAATGTCCTTGCCTGGCAAGCCAGCAAATAGAGCCTATTAGTGTCGGCTCATTGTCTGAAGCAGCAGGCTCTTGGAGATCGTGCCTTTGAACACACCCTGGCGATCCAGCACGGCAACTGGATTAACGGCATCAGCAACGATGTGAAAGACGTCCTGCAGGAGTACATCGTCGCGCAGCGTAGGCGTGGATTGATCCACGGCGTACGGATGCTCTGCACAAATCCTGGCAACATCGCCAGCCTTCAGGATCTTCGAGGCATCGAAACCTTTGAAGAAAGCCCTGACGTAATCGTTCACCGGGTTGCAAAGCAGCTCTTGCGGGGTACCGATCTGTACTACCCGGCCACCCTCCATGATCGCAATGCGATGGCCGATGCGAATCGCCTCGTCGATGTCATGGGAGATGAAGATGATGGTGCGATGCTGTTCTGCCTGCAGGCGGATCAGTTCGCCCTGCATTTCGTGGCGAATCAACGGGTCGAGTGCCGAGAAGGCTTCGTCCATCAGCAGGATAGCGGGATCATTGGCCAGCGCTCGGGCCAGGCCTACCCGCTGTTGCATACCGCCGGAAAGTTGGTGCGGATAGCTGTAGGCGTGGCCATCGAGCCCCACCTGTTTGAGTGCCTCGAGTGCACGTTTATGCCTTTCACTTTCCTCGACACCCGAGATTTCCAGACCGAAAGCAACGTTGTCGATCACACTCATGTGGGGCATCAGGGCAAACGACTGAAATACCATGCTCATGTCTTTGCGACGAACGCTGAGCAGATCAGCATCCGACAGACCGGTAATTTCCTGTCCGTTAAGATGGATTGTTCCGCAGGTTGGCTCGATCAGTCGATTGAACAAGCGGACCATCGTCGACTTCCCGGAACCGGAAAGCCCCATGATGACGAAAATCTCTCCGCGTTTTACGGAAAAACTGGCGTCAAAAACGCCAACGACTTGACCGGTTTTGCTGAAAATTTCACTTTTATCAGCACCGCGAGCCAGCATCTCCATCGCGAGTTTTGGCTGAGCACCAAAGACTTTGTAAATGTTTTTTACCGAGAGTATCTCGTCACCAAGACTCATAACCCCTCCTGCTGCAATTACGATATAAGACCAAGAATTCAGGTGTACGTGTCTTGATCAGTTCAGACGGTGCTTGTGGGGGCAGTCAAGCTGGGAGAAAGGTTGGGAAATAGTCATTGTGACCATCCTCTTTATTATGTGGTGTTTATTATTTTTGTTTTATCGGTGCTGAATTAAGCAGTACCTTGAGGACCAAGTTATTACCTAATAGAGTCAGCGTCTAACAACATTTCTTCCAGCCAATCAATAACGTCATGTTATCAATTATTTAATTAAGCCAATTTGCGACCGCGGCAGTGCCAGTTGCGCAGACGAATGCGGCTGGCCCTGTTTTAGCCCCTGTGTTTGAGCTACGCTCCAGCGTAGGCTCCAGGTGGAACCCTCTCGCCGATCTCGTCCCTAACGGCCCTCCGAAGGGCCCCGAACCGGATATTCAATACTCTAGGTTATGGTTAAGCACATCGATCCAGACATGACGCTGCTGAAAATGCCGTCTCTGAAAGCAGTGAAGTCATTCGTAGCCGCCGCAAAATATCAGAGCTTTACCCGTGCGGCAGAAGCACTGTGCGTTACTCAAGCGGCAATCAGCCGTCAGATTCGGGAACTTGAGGCGTACCTTGGGGTGGATCTATTCAAGAGAGTGGGGCGAGCAGTCGAGTTGACGGAAGCCGGATCCATCTTTTTTGATGCGGCACAGATATCTTTCGTCAACATTTCCCAGGCGGCGGAGCGCATTCGTACCAACAATGCAGGCAAGCGCACGTTGACGCTTTGCTGTTCTCCCGCGTTTTCAGCCCTCTGGCTCGCAGCGAAGCTGCCGGGTTTTTTTACCAAAAACGCAGATATCGACCTCAATCTGGTCACCACTCAAAACTTTTTGTCGATGGAGCCGGGTGTAACTCCGGACATCTTCATCACAAAAATGGCCAGGATTCAGGATGGCTACCGCAGTTATCCGTTGTTTCATGACGTCATCTACCCGGTGTGCACTCCTCGTTACAAAGAGCAGCACCCTGAGCTGTCCAGCCTGGAAGCACTACGCGACGGGGTTTTGCTGAACCTCAGTCCCTATGGCAGATCCCAGGTAGCGGAGCACGTTGACTGGGGCGTTTGGCTGGCTTATCACGATGTCGATATCGAGAAACGCCCCCACGACAGTCCTCACGTGTTCAACGCGAACGACTACAACCTGGTAATCAGCATGGTGTTGACCCATCAGGGCGTAGCCCTCGGATGGAATCACCTGGTTGCAAACCTGATCGAAAACGGCACGCTGATTCGGCCGATCGAAGAGGAAGTGGTTCTCCATGAAAGTCAGCACTATCTGACCTTTCGTGAAGACCGGATCAATGACGACGCGTGTTGCCGGCTACGCGACTGGATTCTCGCCCAGTTTTCCCGAGCTGTTTAGAAGACAGGAGTACTGACTGAGCAGTGACTCGGGGTGCGAGGAGGGGAGAAGTTTGGGGATGCCGGTGGTGATCATTCGTGGTTCTCACCACCGGCAGTTTTGCTCTTAGCCGACAG
>NZ_JBFULI010000028.1:0-96941 GCF_056400405.1 Pseudomonas sp. P5_B3
TACTTGGACGGCGCATCACGCAAGGTGCTTGGGCCCAGGAATGGCAACATCACGTAAGGGCCGCTGCCGACACCCCAGTAACCCAGTGTCTGACCGAAGTCTTCGTCATTGCGCTGCAGGCCCATTTTGGTGCCGACATCAATGACGCCCAGCAAGCCGAAGGTGGTGTTGAAAATGATTCGTGCGGTATCAACGCCTGCGGCGCGAGGTTTGGCCTGCAGGATATCGTTGGCCAGGTTGCGCACATCGCCGATGTTGCGAAAGAAGTTATGAACGCCGTCTTCGACAAACTGCGGCGTTATGTACTGGTAACCCTGGGCCAGGGGCTTCAGCGCGTAGGTGTCGATCACGTCGTTGAACTTGTAAATCGGGCGGTTGACGCTTTCCCAAGGATCCTCTTCCGTGGCTGCCTGGGCAACGAACGGAACCAGCATCACACTGGCGCACACACAAATCCTGGCTAGATGATTGCTCCAGCGCATAGAAAAAAACTCCTTGGTTTGTACTGGCTCAGGCGCGTGGCCCGGGCAATAAGTTGCCAAGTATAAGACGTAAACGCTGTTTAAGGCACTTTGCACGAAATCCACATTGAAGGAATCGTGCCAAATGCGAGCGATTCACGTCCATGTCACTCAACTGTCACCGTCGCCCGCTAGCCTTCAGGCTATTTCAGGGACGTCCACATGCCGCTCGCCGAAGCCTTGCCCCAAACTGCACCCAGCCTGACCGCCGTACTGTTCGGCCTCAGTGGCTGCCTGGTGGATTTCGGCGCATACACGCGCCGGCACGGCAGTCACTCGGCCGAACACGCCGAGGCCACACCCGGCGCACTGGATAGCCTGCGCAGCTTGCAGCGCCGGCAAATCCCCTGCGCCTGGCTCGATGAGCTGCCCCCTGCCTTGAGCCAATCCCTGGCCGCTGCGTTGCCTGAATGGATCCAGCCATCGCAACATTTAGCAACAAATACCCCATGGCCCGCCCCGAATGCCTGCTGGCAAGCCTTGATGACCCTGAACGTCGAGCGACTCGACGGCTGCGTACTGGTGAGCGGCGAACCCCGCCTGCTGCAAGCGGGGCTCAATGCCGGGTTGTGGACCATCGGCCTGGCGTCCTGCGGCTCGCTGTGCGGATTGACGCCTCAGGAATGGCAAGCGCTGACCCCGCAGGGGCGCGACATCAAACGCGCCAAGGCGACGATGCAACTGTTCGGTCTTGGCGTGCATTCGGTGATCGATCACCTCGGTGAACTCGACACCTGCCTGGCCGATATCAGCTTGCGGCGGCTCAAGGGCGAAAAGCCCTGACCGAGATCATGCACGTTGCGCGCGAGTGGATTAATCTAAAGGTCAGGCATCGACCTTTGGCCTTCGGTCATGGTCTATGCCAGTGCCTATCGATTAAAGAAGGAAGAACGCCATGCCTGCCCGCGAACTGCAAGAACAGCTCAATGCCCTGCGCGAGCAATTGGAACAGAATCCTCCGTTGTCCGAAGCCGAGCGCGCCGAGTTACACGAACTGATGCAGCAGATTGAGTTGAAGCTTGAACTGGAAACCAAAACCCAGGATTCCAGCCTCGCTGACGGCGTCAACCTGGCCGTGGAACGCTTCGAACTCGAACACCCCACCCTTGCCGGGACCCTGCGCAATATCGGGCAGGCCTTGGCCAACATGGGGATCTGAACCCTGCTGATGCAAAAAAGCCCTGCTATCGCCAGCAGGGCTTTTTCATTTCTACGACTGACAATGCAAATCCCCTGTAGGAGCGAGCCTGCTCGCGATGAGGCCGGCACATCCAACATCAATGTTGCCTGACACTCAGCCATCGCGAGCAGGCTCGCTCCTACAATTGGATCTTCATTGACGGACCAAACGATGGTTCGGCAGTTGCACCTCTTCAGTGCTGCGATACGGGTTGATATCCAGCCCGCCCCGCCGCACATAACGCGCATACACCGTCAGTTTCTCCGGTTTGAGCAACCGCTGCAGGTCGAGGAAGATCCGCTCTACACACTGCTCATGGAAGTCCGAATGCTGGCGGAAGCTGACGATGTATTCGAGCAGGCTCGCGTGATCCAGCGCCGCGCCACGGTACTCCACCGCCACGCTGCCCCAGTCCGGCTGGCTGGTGACCGGGCAGTTGGACTTGAGCAAATGGCTGTGCACGCTCTCCTCGACAATGCGCGAATCATCGCAGCGCAGCAGTTCCGGCCGCGGATGCTCGTAGTTGCTGACGCTGATATCCAGCTCGTCGATGCACACGCCCGGCAAGGCCACGACGCCTTCGCTCTCGACGTCCTTGAGACTGCGAATGCGCACGCCCACCGGCTTGCCGGCAGCCGCCGACAAATCCTTGACCAACGTCGCCTCAAGGCTCGCGGTATCGGCAAACGGCGTCTGGTTCAGGGAGTTGAGGTACAGCTTGAACGACTTCGATTCGATGATGTTCGGCGAATCCGCCGGAATGCTGAATTCGCCGATCGCCACCACCGGCTTGCCCGACGGCAGCAGCCAGGACAATTCGAAGCAGTTCCAGAAGTCCACGCCTTTATACGGCAGGGTTTGCGCCGTCAGGCCCAGTTCCGCCCACTTCGCGGTGCGCGGGATCGGGAACAGCAAGGACGGCGTGTAGGTGGCGATGTATTCGCTGGACTTGCCCAGCGGCGAATGTTCGGCTGCGGGATGCATGGCGGAAACCTGACTGAAGAATCAGCGGATTCTATCAGCCTTTGCTCCCGCCTTTGAGTGCTTACTGACTGACAGTCACTTTGCCGACCATGCCGGCCTGGTAATGACCGGGGATGTTGCAGGCAAACTCAAGGCTGGTGGCCTTGCTGAAGGTCCAGGTCAGCTCGGCGGTCTTGCCCGGCTCCACCAGTACGCTGTTCGGGTCGTCATGCTGCATGCCTTGGTCCATTTTGCTGTGATCCATGCCAGCCATGTTGCCGTGATCCATTGCCTTCATGCCGGTCGGTGTCAGCATGCCGCTCTGTTGCATCTGTAACATTTCCTGCTGGTGTCTGGCGTGCATCGCCGCATCCCCGAGGTTGAACTCATGCAACAACTGGCCTTTATTGACCAGCACGAAGCGCACGGTTTCCCCGGCCTTGATGTCGATGGCCTTTGGCGTGAAGGACATGTCGCCCATGACCACCTCGACGCTGCGGGTCGCCTTGGCCGCCGGGGCCGGTTGACCGAAATCGTAGGAATGCCCGGCGTCCGCCCACACCGGTGAGCTCAGCGCCAACAAACACAGGATTTGCGCCACGGATTTGCGTAAAAACATCGTCATACTCCAACAAGATAAGGCTCAGCATGGGGAAAACTCTAAACTGCTGCCACTGCCCGCAACCTGACAGCCAGATTACAACTTTGTCAGGTTGCCCTGCATGAACGCCGTCCACGGTATAAAGCGTTCGTTCCATCTGCCAAGAGCCACCCATGAAACTGCTGATCGTCGAAGACCAACCGAAAACCGGCCATTACCTGCGCCAGGGCCTGGCCGAGGCCGGGTTCAACACGGAACTGGTGGCCGACGGCAACACCGGCCAGCAATTGGCCCTCAGCGGCGAATATGCCCTGCTGATTCTCGATGTGATGCTGCCGGGTCGTGACGGCTGGCAGATTCTGCAAGCGGTGCGCAGCGCTGGCCTGGACACACCGGTACTTTTTCTGACAGCGCGTGATGCCGTGGAGGACAGGGTTCACGGCCTCGAACTGGGCGCCGATGACTATCTGGTCAAGCCGTTTGCCTTCTCCGAGCTGTTGGCGCGAGTGCGCAGCCTGTTGCGTCGCGGCAGCGCCACAACCCAGGAAACCAGCCTGCAACTGGCCGATTTGCGCCTGGACCTGATCCGTCGCCGGGTCGAACGCAGCGGCCAGCGTATCGATCTGACCGCCAAGGAATTCGCCCTGCTGGAAATGCTCCTGCGCCGCCAGGGTGAAGTCCTGCCCAAGTCGCTGATTGCCTCCCAGGTCTGGGACATGAATTTCGACAGCGACACCAATGTCATCGAGGTGGCGATCCGTCGCCTGCGCCTGAAGATCGACGATGAATTCCCCAACAAACTGATCCACACCGTGCGCGGCATGGGTTACGTCCTCGAAGAGCGCCCCGCCTGATGCGCCGGCTGTCCTTGAGCAGCCGCCTGGCGCTGTTGTTTGCCGCCTGCACCGCCGTGGTGTCGTTGTTCGCCGGGGTACTGTTCAGCCGCGCCAGCGAGGCGCACTTCGTCGAGCTCGACCAGCAACTGCTGGACGGCAAGCTGATTGGCTTGCGTCGGGCCTTGCACGACTTCCAGTCGAGTGACAGCGAAGTGAAACTGGCCGAGGCAATGAGTCGGCAGGCTGGCCTGCCCCTGCGAATCACCGGCAGCGACGGCCAGCGCTGGTATGACAGCTCGACCAACATTCCACAGGCATTGCCGCGCCAGCCCGGATTGTCGACGGTGAGCCATGAAGGCATGGATTACCGCGTGCTGAATGCGCCGCTTTTCGCGGACAAACCCGAGTCACCGCAACTGACCCTGCTGCTGGACATCACCCACCACCAGCATTTTCTGCAACGCATGCAGCGCTTGATCTGGCTGACCGTCGGCCTGTCAGCCCTGGCCACCGCACTGCTTGGCGCCTGGGCGGCACGCAGCGGCTTGCGCCCGCTGCGGCGGATCAGTGCGGTCGCCAGCGGTGTTTCCGCGCAATCGCTGAACGCGCGGTTGCCTGAAGAAAACATGCCGCCGGAACTGGCGGAAATGGCCCACAACTTCAACGCCATGCTCGGACGCCTCGACGACTCGTTTCAGCGCCTGTCGGCCTTCTCCGCCGACATCGCCCATGAACTGCGCACGCCACTGTCGAACCTGCTGACCCACACCCAGGTCACCCTCACCCGCCCTCGCCCCCTCGAGGACTACCGCGAGGCCCTGCACAGCAACCTCGAAGAACTGCAATGGATGGCGCAACTGGTCAATGACATGCTCTATCTGGCCAAGGCTGACCATGGATTGTTGATTCCCAAGCACGAACCATTGGAGCTGGGACAGGAAACGGATCTGCTGCTGGAGTTTTTTGCGCCATTGGCGGAAGACGCGCGGGTGACGCTCGCACGGGAAGGTAATGGGTGCCTGGAAGGCGACCGCAGCATGTTGAGGCGAGCATTGTCCAACTTGCTGGATAACGCACTGCGCTTCACGCCGGTCGATGGCGAGGTTCGGGTGCGAATCGTCGATCAGCCAAAAGAACTGCGCCTGAGCGTTGAAAACACGGGCCAACAGATTCCCGAAGATCTATTGCCGCGTCTTTTTGACCGGTTTTACCGGGCCGATCCTGCGCGTCGTGAAGGCAGTAGCGAACACGCGGGACTGGGACTGGCGATCACCCAGTCGATCATCCGTGCCCATGGCGGGCAAATTCGTTGTGAATCGGAGAATGGGTGGACGCGGTTTGTGATCGAGTTGCCAAGGGGGGATTGAGGCTGGCAGTTCCGGCCTCATCGTCGGAACGCCGCCCGGAGCAAGCTCGCTCCCACAGTGTTTTGTGGCGTTCACATAGTCTGTGTACGACGCAGCCCCCTGTGGGAGCGAGCTTGCTCGCGATGGCGGTGTTACGGGTTACGAATACCGCAGAGCGTGAGCCGGCTCGATCTTCGCTGCCCGCCACGCCGGGTAAACCGTGGCCAGGAAGCTCATGACAAACCCCGCCGTGCAGATCAATGCCACATCCGCGCCTTGCAGCTCGGACGGCAGGTTGCTGACGAAATACACGTCTGAACTGAAGATGTGCTGCCCGCTGACCCGCTCGATCCAGCCCACGATCTGGCTGACGTTCAGCGCGGCAATCACCCCCAGCACACCGCCAATCAAGGTGCCGACGATGCCGATCACGGTGCCCTGCACCATGAAGATCGCCATGATCTGCCGTGGCGTGGCGCCGATGGTGCGCAGGATCGCGATGTCCGCGCCCTTGTCGTTCACCACCATGATCAGGGTCGCGATGATGTTGAACGCCGCCACCGCGACGATCATCAGCAACAGCAGGCCGATCATGGTTTTTTCCATTTTCATTGCGCTGAACAGGCTGCCCTGGGTGTGGGTCCAGTCGTCAGCCTTGTAGGTGGCGCCCAGCCCCGTGGCGATATCGCTCGACACCTGCGGCGCGGCATACAGTTCCTTCACCGCCAGGCGCACGCTCTGCACCTGATTCGGCTCCCAGTGCTGCATCTGCGCGGCATCGGCCATGTGGATCAGCGCCATGGTGCCGTCCAGTTCGGCGCCGACCTTGAACACACCGACCACATTCAGCCGTTGCATGCGCGGGGTAATGCCACCCGGCGCATTGCTGACTTCCGGCACGATCAGGGTGATCTTGTCGCCGACGTTCAAGCGAAAGCGGCGCGCCGTGATCTCGCCGATCACCACACCGAATTCGCCCGGCTTCAGGGCTTCGAGACTGCCCTGGACGATGTGCTTGGCGACGATCGACACCTGGCCTTCCAGCGCCGGATCGACACCACTGACCTGGATTGGCTGCATCGTGCCCTTGTAGGACAGCATGCCTTCCATCTCGGTGAACGGCACCGCCGCCGTCACTTCCGGGTTTTTCATCGCGGCCGCTGCCACGGGTTTCCAGTCATCAATCGGGTTGACGCCGACGATGGTGGCGTGCGGCACCATGCCGAGGATGCGCGAGCTCATTTCGCGCTGGAAGCCGTTCATCACCGACAGCACCACGATCATCGCCAGCACGCCGAGGGCGAGGCCGATCATCGACGTCATCGAGATGAAGGAAACAAAGCGATTGCGGCGCTTGGCGCGGGTATAGCGCGTGCCGATAAAGATCGATAACGGTCTGAACATTCGCTGGGGCACCGTATAAAAATAAAAGACCCGACGCCCTTTCAGGCATCGGGTTTCAGCCAATCAGATGGGAGTGAGGCAGCCTTCCTGCAGGTGCAGGACGCGGTCCATCTGGCGGGCCAGGTTCATGTCGTGGGTCACCACCAGGAACGCCGTGCGCATCGAGGTGCTGAGTTCCAGCATCAAATCCTGAATACCTTGCGCGGTGTGGGAGTCGAGGTTGCCGGTCGGCTCGTCGAGCATCACCAGGCCCGGTGTGTTCACCAGGGCGCGGGCGATGGCCACACGCTGACGCTCACCACCGGACAATTCGGCCGGTTTGTGTTCCAGGCGATGGCCCAGCCCTACCCGCTCCAGCAACGCCGTGGCACGCTGACGCGCCTCCGGGATCGCGGTCTTGCCGATCAGCAGCGGCATGCAGACGTTTTCCAGCGCAGTGAATTCCGGCAGCAGATGGTGGAACTGATACACGAAGCCGAGGGCGCGATTACGCAGCAGGCCGCGTTTCTTCTCGCTCAGCGCCGACAGTTCCTCGCCGTCGAGCCAGACGCTGCCCTTGGTCGGCGTATCGAGGCCACCCAACAGGTTGAGCAAGGTACTTTTGCCCGAGCCCGACTTGCCGACAATCGCCACGCGCTCGCCCGGGTGCAACTCCAGTTGCAGGCCGGCCAACACTTCCACCGATTCCGGGCCTTCCTCGTAGGACTTGCCCAGGCTGCGGCAGCTCAAGATTGCTTTATCACTCATGCCCGACTCACTCATAACGTAGCGCCTCCGCAGGCTGGGTGCGCGCGGCACGCCAGGCTGGATACAGGGTGGCGAGGAAACTCAGGACCAACGCCGCAGAGCAGACCATCACGACGTCCTGGCTCTGCACTTGCGATGGCAGGTAATCGATGAAATACACGTCGGCGTTGAGGAACTTGTGCCCGATCAATCCTTCGAGGGCGGAGATCGCGGCACTGACATTCAGCGCGGCGAAGATCCCGACCACGGCGCCAATGGCCGTACCGACCACACCAATCACCGTGCCTTGCACCATGAACGTGCGCATGATCGTGCCCGGCGTGGCGCCCAGTGTGCGCAGGATCGCGATGTCGCCCTTCTTGTCGTTCACCACCATCACCAGCGTGGAAATGATGTTGAACGCCGCGACGGCAACGATCAGCAGCAGCAACAGGCCGATCATGGCTTTTTCCATGCGGATCGCCTGGTACAGGTTGCCGTGGGTGCGGGTCCAGTCGCGGGCGTAGTAGCGGTCTTCACCGAGATCGCGGRCGATGCTCCACGCAGTGCGCGGTGCCTGGAACAGATCGTCGAACTTCAGGCGCAGGCCCTGGACCTGATCCGGCTTCCAGCGGTGCAGCCGGGCCAGATCCTGCAGGTTGGTGACGCCCAGATAGCCATCGAGCTCACCGGCACCGACATGGAAGATGCCGACCACGGTAAAGCGCTTCATGCGCGGGAACATCCCGGCCGGGGTCACGGTGACTTCCGGTGCCACGAACGTCAGCTTGTCGCCGATCGCGGCACCGAGCTTGGCCGCGGCCTTGTCGCCGATGACGATGCCGAACTCGCCCGGCACCAGGTCGTCGAGTTTTCCCTGGGTCATGAAGTGATCAATGATCGACACCTGGCGCTCTTGCGCCGGGTCGATGGCATTGAGCAGCACTTTCGAGACCTTGCCGTTATTGGTCAGCAAGCCCTGCATTTGCGTAAACGGCGCCACGGCCGCCACCTGCGGGTTCTGCTTGACCTTGGCCGCCAGGCTTTGCCAATCGCTGATCGGCTCGCCGGACTCGATGGTCGCGTGGGGCACCATGCCCAGCACGCGGGTGCGCATCTCATGATCGAAGCCGTTCATCACCGACAGCACCACGATCATCACGACCACGCCAAGGGCGAGCCCGATCATCGAAGTCAGGGAAATGAATGACACAAAATGATTGCGACGCTTTGCACGGGTGTAACGCGTGCCGATAAATACGAAGAGAGGTCTGAACATGTCGGGGCTTGTTCGGAGGGAAAAGGAACGTCCTTGTGGCGGGGGTCGATAACCAGCTTTACACTCAGACCACCGCCGCTACCATGGGTTCGCCATGTCGACATTAGATGAAGAAGATCGCCGCGAATACTACCGTATCGAGGACACGATCGCACTGGAAATTCGGCCCCTGTCCGCTGCTGAAGCCACAGGCCAGGAAGTGTTGCAGGATGCTTCCCCACTCTTCAACTTGCTCAGCGAGCTGCACCTGAGCGAATTCGAGTCGCAACACCTGTTGCGCCAGATCAGCGAACGCGACCGCACGACCGCCGCATTCCTCAAATCCCAGAACAAACGCATCGATTTGCTGAGTCAGGTCGTCGCCCTGACAGTGCTCGGGCAGATCGGCGAACCGCGGCCGGTGATCATTTCCGAAGGCGGCATCGACTTTCAGCATCCAGCGCCCATCGCCGCTGGCGCACGCCTGTCGGTCAAGCTGGTGCTGATGCCGCAAGCCCTGGGCCTGCTGCTGCGCGCTCGCGTCACCCATTGCGACCGCAAGGGCGATGGCTATGACGTTGGCACCGAGTTCGAACACCTGACCGACGCCCAACGCCAACTGCTGGCCCGCCACATCTTGCAAAAGCAGGCCCAGGAACGACGACTGGCCCGCGAACAACTCGAATCAGGCAATTAATTTAAGGAAGAACCGTGACCCTCATCTACGGCCATCGCGGCGCCAAGGGCGAAGCACCGGAAAACACCCTGACCAGCTTTCAGGAATGTCTCAAGCACGGCGTGCGTCGCTGCGAACTGGACCTGCACCTGTCCATGGATGGCGAACTGATGGTCATCCACGACCCGACCCTCAAACGCACCACTGACCGTCGCGGCAAGGTCGTCGAACACACGGCGGCCGAGCTTGTGACCTATGACGCACGCAAGGGCGGCCCGGGCTGGGTGAAGCCGTGCCCGATTCCGACGCTGGAAGAACTGTTCGAAAAGTGCGACTTCGATCACTGGCAGCTGGAAGTCAAAAGCGCATCACGGATGCGTGCCGCGACCACCGTGCTGGCAATTCGCGAAATGGTGCAGCGTCATGGCCTGATGGACAAGGTGACCATCACCTCGAGTTCCCGTGAAGTGCTCAAGGCGGCGCTGGAGTTGGTGCCGGACGTATCCCGCGGGCTGGTAGCCGAGTACGCCTGGCTCGACCCGCTGAAGGTCGCGGCCAGCTATGGCTGTGAGATTCTGGCGCTGAACTGGACCCTGTGCACGCCGGAACGCCTGCAAAGGGCGCAGCGTCAGGGGTTGCATGTGTCGGTGTGGACCGTCAACGAGCCCGCGCTGATGCGCAGACTCGCCGACTTCGGCGTTGACAGCCTGATTACAGACTTTCCCGGTTTGGCCACTGCCACGCTCGAGAATTGCTGAAATCGGTCTCCCCGGCCGGCTCAGGCCACCGGCCGGAGCCGCTCAAAAAAGCCGGTTGAGGCCATCGTACGCGGCTACCCGATAGGCTTCGGCCATGGTCGGGTAGTTAAACGTGGTGTTGACGAAGTACTTCAGCGTGTTCAGTTCGCCCGGCTGGTTCATGATCGCCTGACCGATGTGCACGATCTCCGACGCCTGATAACCGAAGCAGTGAACGCCCAGCACTTCCAGGGTTTCACGGTGGAACAGGATTTTCAGCATGCCTTGCGGCTCACCGGCGATCTGCGCCCGCGCCATGCTCTTGAAGAACGCCTTGCCGACTTCATACGGCACCTTGGCCTGGGTCAGCTCCTGCTCGTTCTTGCCGATCGAGCTGATCTCCGGAATGGTGTAGATGCCGGTCGGCACGTCATTCACGAAACGCCAGCTGCCGTTATCGACGATGCTGCCAGCGGCCGAACGGCCCTGGTCGTGGGCGGCACTGGCCAGGCTCGGCCAGCCGATCACGTCACCGGCGCCATAGATGTTCGGCACGCAAGTGCGGTACGCCTCGTCGACTTCGATCTGGCCACGGCTGTTGACCTTCACGCCGATGTTTTCCAAACCCAACTGATCGGTGTTGCCGGTACGACCGTTGCACCAGAGCAAGGCGTCGGCCTTGATCTTCTTGCCGGACTTGAGGTGCAGGATCACGCCATTGTCCACGCCTTCGACGCGGTCATAGTCTTCGTTATGGCGAACCGTGATGTTGTTGTTGCTGAAGTGGTAGCTCAGGGCCTGGGAGATTTCCGAGTCGAGGAAGCTCAGCAACTGACCACGGTTGTCCACCAGTTCAACCAATACCCCCAGACCGCTGAAGATCGAGGCATATTCGCAACCGATCACGCCGGCGCCGTAGACGATGAGTTTGCGCGGAGTGTGGCCGAGGCTGAGGATGGTGTCGCTATCGTAGATACGCGGGTGGTGGAAATCGATGTCCGCCGGGCGATAAGGACGCGAACCGGTGGCGATGATGATGTGCTTGGCCACCAGTTTTTCGACCACGCCGTTGGCGCAGACCACTTCGATGGTTTGCTCGTCGGCGAAGCTGCCGGTGCCGAAGAACACGTCGACGCGGTTACGGGCGTAGTAGCCGGTACGCGAAGCGACTTGTTTGGAAATGACTTTCTCGGCGCTTTTCAACACGTCCGGGAAGGAGAACCAGCGTGGCTCACCAATGGCCCGGAACATCGTGTTGGTGTTGAACTGCATGATCTGCCGCACCGAGTGACGCAGTGCCTTGGACGGGATGGTGCCCAAGTGAGTGCAGTTGCCGCCGACCTGGCGACGGCTATCGACCATCGCGACCTTGCGCCCTGCCTTGGCGGCGTTCATTGCCGCGCCTTCCCCCGCCGGGCCGGAACCCAGCACCACCACGTCGTAGTTGTAGACAGCCATGCGTACTCCTCAGAACAGGCCGCGGCACCCTCGGCGCCTGCGGCTAAATCACGCCAATGCGTGGCATGAAGGAACAATTTGGGGCCAGTACAGAACCCGGACACAGTCTATAGAAGCGTCAACGCCGCGCACATTAACCCTTGGTCGCGTCGTAGGCTACTTTTGCCTGCGCTACAACGCCAGTTTTCAATGCTCAAATCGCCGAAATCATTCGGTTTTTTTGCCATTGATGCGCTCAAAAGCGTGATTGCTGCGCGTGACGAAACCTGTATCGGCACGAATCACAAAAAATGCACCGATATCGTGTTTCTCTGCGTAGTCCCAACCGCGCTCCGGGCCAAGTATCAACAACAGCGTCGATAAGCCATCGGCCATCAACGCCGAAGGATGAATCACCGTGACCGATGCCAGGTTATGTGAGACCGGCGCACCGGTGCGCGCATCGAAGGTGTGGGAAAAACGCTGGCCGTCCTGCTCGAAGTAATTACGATAGTCGCCGGAGGTGGACAGGCCATAGCCGTCGACGACAATGACGCGCTCGGCCACCTGCCGATCATCCCGCGGCTCTTCCAGGGCGATGCGCCATGGCGAGCCGTCGGCCTTCCTGCCGGACGCCTTGAGCTCACCCGTGGCCTCGGCGAGGTAGTCATGGATGCCCATCACCTCGAGTCTTGCGGCAATCGTGTCCACCGCATAACCGGCGGCGATGCTGTTGAAGTCGACCTCGACGGGGGCATCCTTGCACAACTGGTCGCCATCGATACGCAAGTGTTCATGGCCGACGCGCTGGCGGGCTTCGGCGAGCGCTTCAGCGGTCGGGACTTTTTCCCCGCGAGCCTGCGGACCAAATCCCCAGAGGTTCAGCAGCGGCTCCACCGTCAGGTCGTAGGAACCGTCGCTTTGCACTGACAGTCGCTCGCCCACGCGGACCAATTCGAGAATCGACGCCGGCATTGCCTGACAGCGGTTGGCCGGTAATGCATTGAAGCGCTCGATGTCCGAGTCGCTGCGGTAGGTCGACATTTGCCGATCAATGTCAGCGAGGATCTGCTCAACCTGGGCGCGGACCTCGTCCGGCGCCGGAAGGCCGGCATGGCGCACATACTTGATCGAATAAGTGCTGCCCATGGTCGGGCCGCCGAAGGTTTCGAGGGGGTCACTGCTGCCGCAGCCAGACAACAGGACGATCAACACAAAGCACCATGTCCGCCAGATCAACAATTCCTGCATCCCCTGAAGAACACCCTGACACACCATCGAGGCTCGCCATTATGCGATAGAAACTGTGGGAGCGAGCTTGCTCGCGATGAGGCCATCACATTCAACATTGATATTTCTGTCAGACCGCTATCGCGAGCAAGCTCGCTCCCACAGGGGATTGCAGCCAGGCACAGGTCCCGGGAGCACCCACAAGTGAAGGGACAGCTTCAAATCGATCGGCTAGTCCATTCGGACGAAGCCACTCGCGAACCGCCGCCATAACCTGTTTCTACAACAATAAAACCGTGTCGAGAGCCACCATGCGCAAATCCACTTGTGCTCTGTTCATCATCCTCTGTGCGGGTACTTCCACCAGCCTGTGCCAACTGTTCAAGAATGAAGCCTACCGACCGACCACGGCCTACTTCAGCTGTTTGAGCATGGCCATCAACTGTTACCCGCCAGTGGTGCGCAATCTGCTGCCTTGAGTGCTGTTTGCAACAGCCATAAAAAACCACCGAATCCCGGTGGTTTTTTCGTTGCTTCAAGGATCAGGTTGGCAAAACCCCTCGGGCCCGTGACAGGGTCAGCGCCAGGTCCTCGATCATATCTTCCTGCCCTCCCACCGTGCCGCGACGGCCCAGTTCCACCAGCAGCTCGCGAGCGGCAATCCCGTACTTCTGTTCAGCACGCTTGGCGAACAGCAGGAACGAGCTGTAGACCCCGGCATAACCCAACGTCAGGGCATCGCGGTCGAGGCGGATCGGCTGGTCCATCATCGGCACCACCAGGTCTTCGGCCACGTCCATGATCTTGTACAGATCGATTCCACTGTTAACGCCCATGCGCTCCAGCACCGCGACGAACACTTCCAGCGGCGTATTGCCCGCCCCCGCACCAAGACCTGCAACCGATCCGTCGATCCGCGCAGCACCGGCCTCGATCGCGGCCAGGGAGTTGGCGATGGCCATGCCCATGTTGTGGTGGCCGTGGAACCCGACTTCGGTCCCGGCATTCAGGCCGGCACGCAAAGCACCGATCTTTTGCGTCACTTCATCGGGCAGCATGTAGCCGGCCGAGTCGGTGCAGTAGATGCAGTTGGCGCCGTAGCTTTCCATCAGGCGCGCCTGCTCCAGCAGTTTCTCCGGGCTGACCATGTGCGCCATCATCAGGAAGCCGACGGTGTCCAGGCCCATCTTCGCCGACATGCCGATGTGCTGGCCGGACACGTCCGCTTCGGTGCAGTGAGTGGCGACACGAATGGTCGACACACCGTGTTCGTGGGCCATCTTCAGGTGGTCGAGGGTACCGATCCCCGGCAACAACAGGGCCGAGACCTTGGCCTGTTTCATCTGCGGGATCACCGCAGCGAAATATTCCTCGTCGCTGTGAGCGGGGAAACCGTAGTTCAGCGACGCACCGCCCAGGCCATCGCCGTGGGTGATCTCGATCAGCGGCACACCCGCAGCATCGAGGCCGGTGGCCACCGAGACCATTTGTTCGATGCTGATCTGGTGCTGTTTGGCGTGCATGCCGTCGCGCAGGCTCATGTCGTGCAGACGGACGCTCTTACCTTGCAAATTCATACTCATCTCCACTCAACGGACTGGCAGTTGCAGGGTGCCCTTGTGGGCTTCTTCGGCGAACATCTCGGCCGTGCGCAAACCGGCGGCGGTCATGATGTCGAGGTTGCCGGCGGACTTGGGCAGGAAATCGCCGAGGCCTTCGACCTCGATGAAAATCGACACCTTGCGCCCGTCGAACACCGGCCCGTTGATCAGCTTGTAGCCGGGCACATAGCGCTGCACTTCGCGGACCATCTCCAGCACCGAAGTGCGGATCGCATCCTGATTCGGCTCGTCATCGGTCAGGCAGTGGATGGTGTCGCGCATCATCAGCGGCGGCTCGGCCGGGTTGATCACGATGATCGCCTTGCCGCGTCGGGCGCCGCCGATCTTCTCCACCGCACCGGCGGTGGTGCGGGTGAACTCGTCGATGTTCTGCCGGGTACCCGGGCCGACCGAACCGGAAGAAACCGTCGCGACGATTTCGCCGTAACTCACCGGCTGCACCCGGGACACCGCCGCTACCATCGGGATGGTCGCCTGGCCACCGCAGGTGACCATGTTGACGTTCATCGCCAGGCTCGACGCGTGCTCCTTGAGGTTGACCGGCGGCACGCAGAACGGGCCGATGGCCGCTGGCGTGAGGTCGATCATGATCACCCCCAGCTCGTTGAGCTTGCGGCTGTTTTGCGCATGCACGTAGGCCGAGGTGGCATCGAAGGCGATACGGATGTCATCGTCGAGGACGTGGGGCAGCAAGCCGTCGACGCCGCCGGCGGTGGTTTTGATGCCCATTTCCCGGGCACGTTTCAGGCCCTCGGATTCGGGGTCGACACCCACCATCCACACCGGCTCGATCCATTGCGATCGGCACATTTTCATCAGCAGATCGGTGCCGATGTTGCCCGGGCCGATAATGGCCGCTCTGAGTTTTTTGCTCATTGGGTCAAACTCCAAAAGTCAGGCGCAGAAAGACACCCGGGCACTGCCCAGGCCATCGATAGTCAGCGAAAAGTGGTCGCCGGCACGGGCCGGTTCCAGTGGTACCAGGGATCCGGACAGGATGATTTCCCCGGCCTTGAACGGAATGCCGAAGGCACCCAGGGTGTTGGCCAGCCAGGCCACGGCGGTCAGCGGATTGCCCTGGACCGCCGAACCCAGGCCTTCGCTCAGGGGCTCACCGTTCTTGGACACGCGCATGCGCAGGTTGGGCAGGTCCAGCTCGCGGGGGTCGACCTGGCTGTCGCCCAGCACGAACACGCCGCAGGAGGCGTTGTCGGCCACGGTGTCCTGGATGCGGATGCGCCAGTCGTGAATCCGCGAGTCGACGATCTCGAAGCACGGCATCACGTATTCGGTGGCAGCCAGTACGTCGGCTTCGGTGATGCCGGGGCCGACCAGATCATGCTTGAGCTTGAAGGCGATCTCGCCCTCGGCCCGTGGCTGGATCAGTTTGTTGGCCGACAGGGAAATCTGCGCATCGTTATCGAAGGACATCTGCCGGGTGATGAAGCCGAAATCCGGCTGATGCACGTTGAGCATCTGCTGCACCGCCGCCGAGGTCACGCCGATTTTCTTGCCGACGATCTGGTCACCGGCCGCCACCCGACGCTCAATGGCGTACAGGGAAATGTGATAGGCGTCTTCGATGCTGATCGACGGCCAACGCTCGGTCAGCGGCGCCAGGGTGGAGCCGCTGAGCAGCGCCTGATAAAGCTCTTCGCCGAACTCACGGCGCAATTGCAGGCTCATCCGCGGGCCTCCTGAAAAAATGCCAGGCACTGGCGGTTGAACAGATCACGATGCTCGACCTGAACCCAATGCCCGCACTCGCTGAGCATCACGAAGCGGATGTTGCTGCAGTGTTCAAGCATGGTCTGGGCACCGGAGGACGGGCAGAACTTGTCGTTCATGCCCCAGAAGCCGAGGATCGGGCACTGCAACTCGCCCAGGCGCGACGTCATGTTCGGCACCTGCATGGTCGACAGCACGCACACCGGTTGCTGTTGCACCACGGCTACCCGCTCGTTGACCGTCTCGTCGCTGATCAGGCTTTCATCGAACAGTTGCAGGGCCAGCAGGCGACGCATGCCCGCCGCATCGTTCAGCTCACCCTTGGCGAAAGCCGCACCCATTTTCTGGATGCCTTCCATCTGCAGGTAATACTGTTCCTTTTCCATCAGGCCACCGGGGGCCATCAGCACCAGACGGCTGACACGCTGCGGTTGGTCGAGGGCCAGTTTGATCGCGATTGCGCCGCCCAGGGAGTTGCCGACCAGCACGCAGCGCTGGATGTCCAGGGCGTCGAGCAGACCGCTCAGCGCGGCCGTGAAGAAATCCAGGGTGTAGAGGGTGTCGGGTTTGTCCGAAGCGCCGTAGCCCGGCAGGTCGGGAACGATGATCCGGTAACCGGCCTCGGCAAACACCGGGTAGTTCTGCTTGAAGTTGCTGTGCCCGCTGGCACCCGGCCCGCTGCCGTGAATGAAAACCACCGGCTCGCCGCTGCCGCCATCCTTCCCGCTTATATCCACATAGCGCAGCTGCAAACCATCCGGCAGCGTAACGAAGTGCCCTTGCGCTGAAGCGCCCATAAGGTGTCCTCCCGGCCTGTTGTTGTAGCCGGATTATTCCGAGGGGCCGGGTGATCAACATCGTCCGACAGGACTACGCCTCCCCCCTGTAGGAGCGAGCCTGCTCGCGAAAAACGCCAGGACAACGCGTTCAGTCAGGCAGAACACGTTTTCGTTGACGTCCATCGCGAGCAGGCTCGCTCCTACAGTCTCTAGTCTCATCGGACGTTGGATTACAGGGACCACAGACCTAGCATCGACGGCATACCCGAGCGACAGAAAGAGAATTCCCATGCTTGATCCAATGGACTTTCACGGCAAAGTGATACTGGTCACCGGCGGTGGCAAAGGTGTCGGACGCGGCATTACTCAGCGCTTTCTGGACTGCGGCGCCGAGGTGGTGATCTGCGGTCGCGAAGCCCCGCCAACCCTGCCGGCCAGCGCCGGGCGCGAGGCGCTGTTCCTGCCCTGTGACCTGCGCGATGTCGAGCAATCCGGGCGCTTGATCGCACAAATCGTCGAGCGCTTCGGGCGCCTCGATGTGCTGGTCAACAACGCCGGCGGTTCACCGAATGCCGACGCCGCGACAGCCTCGCCGCGTTTCAGCGAGGCAATCATCCGTTTGAACCTGATTGCGCCACTGAACCTGTGCCAGCAGGCCAACCAGGTGATGCAAGCCCAGGCCGATGGCGGCGCGATCATCAACATCTGCAGCGTCAGCGCCACCCGCCCTTCCCCCGGCACCGCCGCTTATGGCGCGGCCAAGGCCGGATTGCTGAACCTGACCACCTCACTGGCGGTGGAATGGGCGCCGAAGGTGCGGGTCAACGCCGTCACCGCCGGGCTGATTCTCACCGAACAGGCGGCCATGCATTATGGTGACGACGCGGGCATTGCCCGGGTGGCGGCGACCATCCCGCTGCAACGTCTGGCGACCCCGGAAGACATCGGCGACACCTGCCTGTACCTGGCCTCGACGCTGGCCCGTTACGTCAGTGGCGCGGACATCGCGGTGCATGGCGCAGGCGAACGCCCGGCGTTTCTCGATGCGGCCCAATCCCATTCATAAGAGGACTTTCGAGATGCCCGTAGCCAGCCACAGCGTTGTACTGAACCTCACGCAACAAGCCGCCTGGATCAAACTGCGCGACCTGAGCCTCGCCCCACACTACGTACCGGGGCTCACCGGTTGCCAGTTTCATCCCGGCGCAACGCAAGGCGTCGGCGCCAGTCGCCGGGTGTTGCGCAAGGGCGGTCAGTATCTGGATGAAAGCGTGGTGCAGTGGCGGGAAGGCACTGGTTTCGTGCTGCGGTTGCACAAGGGCGACAATGACTCGCCCTTTCCGTTTCGCGAGGCGAGCTTCAGTTATGCCTTGCAAGCCGAAGGCAACGCGACCCGCATCACCCTGCAAATGAGTTACAGCCTGCGCGGTGGCAGGCTGTTTGAAGGATTGCTGGCCAAGGCCTTCAACAAGGTCGTGCGACAGATTGCCGAGAACCTCAAGGCCTTCTACGAAACCGGCCGTACACAGAATCCTGATATGGCTGTCAGCACATCCAACATTGATGTTGCCTGACACGCCGCCATCGCGGGCAAGCCCGCAGGGGATTGGGGATACTCGCAATGTCGGCGTCACCACAAAAAACTGTGGGAGCGAGCCTGCTCGCGAAGGGGCCGGCATATTCAACATTGATGTTGCCTGACACGCCGCCATCGCGAGCAAGCTCGCTCCCACAGTGATTTGGGTAGTTCGCAGATTTTGCATACGGCCACTGAACCTGTGGGAGCGAGCTTGCTCGCGATGAGGCCGGCACATTCAAAATTGATGTTGCCTGTCACGCAGCCATCGCGAGCAGGCTCGCTCCCACAGGGGGGATGGGTTGGGTCAGCTCTTGAGTGAGCGGCCTTCAGGAACGCGCCACTTCCAAGTGAGCGGTAAAACGGGTGGCGACTATCTTCCATTGTCCGGCGATACGCTGGTAACGGTCCTGATAAAAGCCACCCAGCTGCCGCGTCGCCCCGCTCTCGCCATCCAGGTTGAAATACCACAGGGCCCAACGGCCCTGGGCTTCACTCTCGCTCAGCACCTCGATTTCCGGATTGGCGCCATGATGCAGGTCGATCACCCGCTCATGGCAGGCCAGTTCGCGGTACAGCGCGGCAAAACTGTCGCGCTCGCAAAAGATCCCCAACGGTCCGTAATCGATCAGCACTTCACCTTCGGCAAAGCAATCGGCAATCACCTCGACCTGCTTGAGGTCGCAGGCGTTGAGGTAGCGATGCTTGAGCTGGCGGATGTCCTCCAGCGCTTCCAGGCGGGCGATACGCTGCTCCAGATTCATGCTGCACCTCGCGGGGTTACGTTAACTTCACTCCAGTAGGCTTTCATCGAACGGATCTTGCCGTCGGCATCGAACTCCATCACGTCGATCACATGCAGCGAGCACGGTTGCCCGCCCCACTCCATGTCGACCCGGAACGGCATCGCGCCGCAACCGTTGAGTGTCGCGCGCACCGGGCCGGTCTGGGTTGCCGAGACCTTCATCGCCCCCAGCCCTTCACGGTAAAAGCGCGCGATGGCGTCGATGCCCTGCAACGGCACCTGGCCGACCGGGTCTTCAACGGTGGCGTCTTCGGCGTATAGCGCGAGGATGCCCTCGATGTCGCCGACATCCACCAGCTCCACGTAACGGGCCATGGTCGCCTGGATATGTTGAGCGCTAATCATTCAGACCACCTCGAATAGAGCAGCAGCACCCATGCCGCCACCGATGCACATGCTCACCACCACATAACGCAAACCGCGACGCTGGCCTTCGACCAGCGCATGGCCGACCATCCGCGCTCCGGACATGCCGAACGGATGGCCGATGGAGATCGCTCCGCCGTTGACGTTCAGGCGTTCGGCCGGAATGCCCAGGGTGTCGCGGCAGTACAGCACCTGGCAGGCGAACGCTTCGTTCAACTCCCACAGACCGATGTGATCCATGGTCAGGCCGTGGCGCTTGAGCAGCTTGGGAATGGCGTACACCGGGCCGATGCCCATCTCGTCGGAGTTGCAGCCGGCGACGGCCATGCCGCGATAGATCCCCAGCGGTTCCAGGCCACGCTTCTCGGCCATTTTCGCACTCATCAACACCGAGGCCGACGCACCGTCGGACAGCTGCGAGGCATTGCCGGCGGTGATGAAACGCCCCTTGTCGCTCCACTGACCGCCCGGCCATACCGGCTCCAGTGCCTTCAGGCTCTGGAGGCTGGTGTCGATGCGGTTGCACTCGTCGCGCAGCAAAGTGACGGACTCATGGCGGGTTTCGCCCGTGGCCTTGTCGACGATCATCTGGCGGCTGGTCAGCGGTGCCAGTTCGCGGTCGAAGCGCCCGGCGCTCTGGGCCTGTGCGGTACGCAGCTGGCTCTGATAGCTGTATTCGTCCTGCTCGTCGCGGGAGATGCCATAACGTGCGCAGATGATCTCGGCGGTTTCGATCATCGGGATATAGGCGTGCGGGTCCAGCTCGATCACCGAACCCGACTGGTTGCGATACAGGTTCTTGTGCTTGTTCTGCACCAGGGAAATCGACTCCAGGCCACCGGCCACGGCGATGTCGATTTCGTCGCACATGATGCCTTTGGCCGCCATGGCGATACTCATCAGGCCCGACGAGCACTGGCGTTCGACCGCCATCCCGGCAACCGACGCCGGCAAGCCACCGGCAATCGCGCACAGGCGGCCCAGGTTATAGGACTGTGTGCCCTGCTGCGCCGCGGCGCCGATAATCACGTCGTCCACTTCACCCGGCTCGATGCCGGCACGGCGCACGGCTTCGCGCACCACGTGGCCGCCCAGTTGCGGCGCTTCGGTGTCATTGAACGCACCGCGAAAGGCCTTGCYGATCGGAGTGCGGGCGGTGGAAACGATGACGGCTTCTTTCATGTTCAGTTCCTCGAAAATGCTGTTGAAGGTCAGGCCGGGTAATAGCGACTGATGGTGTCGACCACGCAGCCAGGACGTTCCTCGCCGTCGATTTCGACGCTGACGCGGACGGTCGCCTGTACGCCGCCCTTCACTTCCTCGACCGCGATCAGTTGTGCACTACCGCGCACCCGCGAACCGACGCGCACCACCGAGGGAAAGCGCACCCGCTCGCAGCCGTAGTTGACGCCCATGGCCAGACCACGGACTTCGACGATCTGCGGCAAGAACAGATTGACCAGTGACAGGCTCAGGTAGCCATGGGCAATGCAGGCGCCAAACGGGCCGCTGGCGGCCTTGAGCGGATCGACGTGAATCCACTGGTGATCGCCCGTGGCGTCGGCGAACTGGTCGATGCGGTCCTGCTCCAGCAGCAGCCATTCGCTGACACCGAGCTCTTGACCCACGGCGTCGAACAAGGCCATCGGCGTGTCGAAAATTCGTGGCATGGTCACGCCCTCTGGCTGGACACCGACAACACTTCGCCGGTCATGTAGGAGCTGTAGTCACTGGCCAGGAACATCATCACGTTGGCCACTTCCCAGACTTCGGCGGCGCGGCCGAACGCTTCGTTGGCGGCCAGTTGATCGAGCACCGCCTGGGGCGCGGATTTGCGCAGGAAATCGTGCAGGGCAATGCTCGGGCTGACCGCGTTGATGCGGATGCCGTAGTCGGCGGCCTCGACCGCTGCGCAGCGGGTCAGCGCCATCACGCCAGCTTTGGCGGCGGCGTAGTGCGACTGTTCTTTCTGCGCGCGCCAGCCCAGCACCGAGGCGTTGTTGACGATCACCCCGGCACGCCGCTCCATCATTTTCGGCAGCATGGCGCGAGTCATGCGCATGGTGCCGGTGAGCGTTACATCCAACACCCGGTTCCATTCTTCGTCGCCCATCTCCACCAGCAGGCGCGAGCCGCCGAGGCCGGCGTTGTTGATCAGCACGTCGACGCCTTGCAGATCACGCTCGGCGCAGGCGATCAGCTGTTGCACCTGAGCTTCGTCGGCGACGTTGCAGACCTGGCCGAAGACCTGCTGCAGCCCGGTGGTTTCGCGGATCTTCAGCACCGCTTCGGTCAACCGGCCTTCATGGATATCGCTGATCATCAACGCACGGCAGCCTTCTTCGGCGGCACGCACGGCGGCGGAAAAACCGATCCCGGCACCGGCGGCGGCGGTGATCAGTACCGACTTGCCGCGCAGCAAACCGCGCCCTTCAACATATTGAGGTACAGACATGAACTCTCTCCTTTCAGGCGCGCGGACGCGGCTCTTTGGGCATGCCCAAGGCACGCTCGGCGATGATGTTGCGCTGGATTTCGTTGCTGCCGCCGTAGAGGGTGTCGGCGCGGCTGAACAGATACAGCGACTGCAATCGGGTCAACTGGTAAGGCGCGGCTTCGAGCAATTCCGCCTCGGCACCGAGGACGTCCATCGCCAACTTGCCGAGGCTGGCGTGCCAGGTCGACCAGAACAGCTTGTAGATGGTCGCCTCTTTGCGCAGCGAACCGTCCTGACTACCCGAGAGCATGCGCAGCGAGTTGTAGCGCATGATCCGCAACCCGCTCCAGGCTTCGGCCAGGCGCTGACGCAGGATCGGGTCGCGGTCGGCGCCATTGGACTTGGCGATGGCGATGATTTCGTTGAGCTCGTTCTGGAACTGCATCTGCTGGCCGAGGGTCGAGACACCACGCTCAAAGCCCAGCAGCGCCATGGCGATCTTCCAGCCTTCGCCCGGTGCGCCGATGATGTTGGCGGCGTCGGTGCGAGCATCGTCGAAGAACACTTCGTTGAATTCCGAGGTGCCGGTCAGTTGCTCGATCGGTCGTACGGTGATTTCCGTCTGGGCCATCGGCACCAGCAGGAACGACAGGCCGCGATGGCCGATGCTGCCCGGTTCGGTGCGGGCGATGACAAAGCACCAATCCGATTCATGGGCCAGGGACGTCCAGACTTTTTGCCCGTTGATCAGCCATTGGCCGGTCGCTTCATCCAGCGTGGCGCGGGTCTTGACGTTGGCCAGATCGGAACCGGCGCCCGGCTCTGAATAGCCCTGGCACCAGAACGACGTACCGCTGACGATCCCCGGCAAGAAGCGCTGTTGCTGTTCGACCGTGCCAAAGGCGGCAACGGTCGGCCCGGCCAGGCCTTCGCCGATATGGCCCATGCGGCCGGGGCCGCCGGCGCGGGCGTACTCTTCGTTAAAGATCACCTGCTGGGTGATCGACAGGCCGCGCCCGCCGTGCTCCGGCGCCCAGCCGACGCAGGTCCAGCCGCCCTCGGCGAGTTTGCGCTCCCAGGCTTTGCGTTCTTCGGGAAACATGTGCTCGTCGCCCGGACCGCCGCGAAAACGCAGGGCTTCGAACTTGCCGCAGAGGTTGGCGCTCATCCAGTCGGCAACTTCCCGACGGAAGCGTTCGTCCTGCTCGCTGAAACTGATTTTCATGGCTGCTCTCCCAGAATCACCGAAGCAATGCGCTCGCGATGCCAGGCCGGTAGCCCGAGGAAACTCTCGCTGGCGCGGGCGCGCTTGAAGTAGAGGTGCGGGTCGTATTCCCAGGTGAAACCGACTCCGCCATGCAACTGGATCGATTCGCACGCGCAATGGAAATAGGTTTCAGAGCACTGCGCCTTGGCCAGCGCCGCCGCCAGCGGCAGTTCGGCCGCAACCTGCGGATCCCCCTGCGGGTCGAGGACTTCCTGGGCCACGCACGCGGCGTAATAGCTGGCCGAACGGGCGCATTCGACTTGCAGCATCATGTCGGCGGCGCGGTGCTTGAGGGCCTGGAAACTGGCAATCGGGCGACCGAACTGCTGGCGTTCCTGCATGTAGGCCACGCTGAGGTCGAGCACCTGCTGCGCGCCGCCGGTCTGCTCGGCGGCCAGGCCGATGCAGGCCAGTTGCAGGACTCGCTCAAGGTGCGGCCAGCCGTTACCGAACTCACCCAGCAACGCATCAGTTTCAAGGTACAGGCCCTTGAGCTGGATCCGCGCCTGACGCCGGGTCTGGTCCATGGTCGGCAGCATCTGTCGTTCGATGCCTGCGTTCATGGCGTTCACGGCAAACAGGCTGATGCCCTTTTCGCCAGTGGTTCCGGGGTGTCGTGCAGCAATGATCAACAGGTCGGCGCCATGGCCGTCGAGCACATGCTTGAGGGTGCCGTCGAGGACGAACCCGTCGCCTTCGGCCACCACGGTTGCCTGAACATCGTCGGCGGACCAGCCATTGGCACTGCTGAACGCCAGGGTCGCGGTCGCGCTGCCATCGGCAATCGACGGCAACCAGCGCAGCTTCTGTTCATCATTGGCGGCCAGCAACAGCGCGGGCGTGGCCATGCAGGCGGTGGCGAAGAACGGCGAGCACAACAAGCGCCGGCCCATCTGTTCCAGCAGGATTGCCAGCTCGACAAAGCCGAGACCGAGGCCGCCGTAGGTTTCGGGGATGTGAATCGCTGGCCAGTACATTTCCTGGCACAGACGCTGCCAGAGGGCTTCATCAAAACCCCGTTCACTGACCATTGCCGCGCGCACCGCGGCAGAATCCGAAACATCGGCGAGGAAGCCCTCGGCCGATGCGCGGATCATTTCCTGTTCGTCGCTGAATGCAAACTCCATCGCGGCGCCTTCTGCTCGTTTGGCGGGGCGCGCGTGACGCAACACCCCTTTGAGCATGAAGTTTGGCGCCGGCCGGACGCGGCAGAATCGTTAGCCCTGCCTAGTCCGAACGGGTGATGTGCTGGCGTGTGTGTTCGGCCGGGAAGCCGATCAGCGGCAGTCTCCGCCCATGCGCACCAGCAGCGCTGAACGGTCCGGTTTCAGGTACGGGTTGATTTCACCGACCTGGCACGACGCCAGGTTCTGCAGTTCCGGCGCGAGGGGTTCTTGCACAAACAGCAGCCCGGCCGGACGCGACTCGGACTGCAACTGCGCCACTGTCAGCGGCGCCACCGGCCGGCCCATGTAATAGACCAGACGGATATCCGGCTCACCGAGGGTATAGGCCTTCTGCCCCGGCTGCCCGTCGGCCAGCGTGGCCACCTGCTCAAGACCGCCAACCCGGTGCGACAGTACCCGCGCTTCGACGAACATGTAGAACACCACGAACCCGGCCAGCATCACGTAGGGCACAACGGCCAGGACCGTGCGCCAGCGCCCCTTCAGGTCCTCGAGCAGCGCCGACCAGTGCATCGCCAGCAGCAATGCCATCGACGGATAAACCGGCAACAGGTACTTGCCATGCTTTTCGGTGAACAGAGAAAACACCAGCAGCGGCAACAAAGTGCAGCACAGCAGCATGCCCGCCTCGCGGCGCGAGCGGATCATTGCCCAGAACTTGCGCGGCTGCACGAATGCGATCAGCCAGAACGGGAAGAAATCGCCGGCCAGGTACAACAGGTACGCATACCAGGCCTCGGCACCCTGCCCATCGATCTTCTTCACGATGTCTTCGCTGATGATCGAAGCCCAGATGCCCCAGCCCTGACTCACAGACACCGCCACGTACCAGGAACTGCCCAGCACCACGGCAATCAGCCAGCCCCTACCGTCGCACAGATAAGCCTTGGCCCGGGCATCGCGGTAGATCAAGGCATAGGCCAGGATCGGCGCCGTCACCCACAACAGGCAAACCGGCCCTTTGGTCAGCAGTGCACAACCCAGCAACACGTAGCTCAGCCGACTCCACAAGGCCCGACCCTGCTGGAAAATGAACTGCCAGGCCGCCAGCAGCGCACCGAAGCACAGCAGGGTCAACAGCATCTCGATTTCCGAGCGCCGTGCGAACAGGCTGAAGGCACCGTTCGCGGCCAGGAACACCACGGCGAACAGACCGACCTGTCGCCCCGCCTGCCGAACGCCGTACAGATAAGTGCCAACACAGCACAAGGCGGCGGCCAACGCCGAAGGCAGGCGCACGCTCCACTCGGACAAGCTGCCCAGCACCGCCGTTGAAACCAGGCCGGCCCAATAGAAAAACGGCGGCTTGGACAAGTACAAGTCGCCGTTCATATAAGGCAGCAGCCAGCTGCCTGCCTCGCGCATTTCGCGCACGGTGACGGCGCGGCGGGCCTCGTTGACACTGAGGAACGGCACGCTGCCCAGTCCCCAGAAAAACAGCAACGCAATCGCGATAGTCACGAGCAACGTAATATTTCGGGTCGATAACGATCCGCGCATGACCTACTCCTTTAGGTGTTTGCTTTTTTTGATCAATTGCAGGTTGCGAAAGTAGACGATGGAGCCAAAGGCCTGGCCGGCGATGAACACCGGGTCTTCACGGTAAATGGCATAGGCGAGCAGCAAGGTGCTGCCGACGATGCTCAGGTACCAGAAGCTCACCGGGATCACACTGCGTTTCTTGTACTCGCTGTACAGCCACTGCAAGACGAAACGCCCGGTAAAGGCGATCTGGCCGGCAAAACCGACGATCAGCCACAAGGCTTCGCGGGAGAGATTCATCCTTCAATCTCCTGGGCAATGGTGTTCAGCCGCGTGCGCTTGATCAGCCACCAGACACCGAACAAATCGAGAATGCCCACCAGCGCGCGGTCGATGTTGCCGTATTTCGACACCCCGGCCGTGCGTGGCCGGTGGTTGACCGGGTGCACGATCATGCGSCCGTTATGGCGCTGGATCAGCGCCGGAATATAGCGATGCATGTGGTCGAAGTACGGCAGGCGCAAGAACGCCGCGCGCTCGATCAGCTTCAGGCCGCAACCGGTGTCCGGGGTGGCGTCCTTGAGCAGGCGGCGGCGCAGGTTGTTGGCGAAMCGCGASGCGTAGCGYTTGCTCGCSGTRTCACGGCGATTGACCCGATGCCCGGCGACCAGTTGCACGTCAACCTGACCCGGTTCGCCGCGCACCAGCGCCAGCATGCCGGGGATGTCCGCCGGGTCGTTCTGGCCGTCGCCATCGAGGGTCGCCAGCCACTGCCCGCGGGCCTCCCGCGCGGCGTGGTACAGCGAAGTGCTCTGCCCCAGCGACCGTTCGTGATGGAGGATGCGCAAGGTGTTCAAGCCGTCGTGGCGGATTTGCCGCAGTTCCTGCAGGGTCGAATCGGTGCTGCCATCGTCGACAACGATGATTTCGTACGATTCAGCGGCCAATGCGACGCGGATTTCCTCAAGCAATGGCTTGAGGTTGTTCGCTTCGTTCTTGGCGGGGATCAGTACGGATACAAAAATGTCTTGGCTCATGGGGTCTCTCTCGCCCTTTTTGATTTTTCGAGATCAGAGGCGAACGCTTCAAATTTGATAAAACTGTCGATACCACTTCACAAACTCGCCGACGCCGGTTTCGAGCGTCACCTGCGGGCTGAAGCCCACCCACTCGGCCAGTGCCGAGACATCGGCCCAGGTCTTGACCACATCACCGGCCTGCATCGGCATGTAGTTGCGCCGGGCCTGCAGGCCCAGGGCGGACTCCAGGCAGTCGACGAAATCCAGCAACGCCACCGGCATGCCACGCCCGATGTTGAAGAGCCGGTTTACCCCGGTGGCAGAGCCTTCCGGCACCGGAGGCCTTGGGCGTAGTCGGGCGATACCTTCGACAATGTCGTCGACGTAGGTAAAGTCGCGCGACATCTGCCCCTGGTTGTAAATGTCGATGGGCAGGTCTTTGAGGATGGCGTCGGTAAACTTGAACAGCGCCATGTCCGGGCGACCCCATGGACCATAGACGGTAAAAAAGCGCAGGCCACTGGCTTTCAAACCATACAAATGGCAGTAACTTTCGGCCAGCAGCTCATTGGCGCGCTTGCTGGCAGCGTACAGTGAAACGGGATGTTCGACAGGGTCCTCGACGCTGAACGGCATCTTGCTGTTGGTGCCGTACACCGAACTGCTCGAGGCGTAGATCAGATGCTCGGGGCGATGGTGCCGACAGGCTTCCAGCACATTGAGGAAACCCACCAGGTTCGATTGCCCATAGACATCCGGGTTGTCCAGCGAGTAGCGCACTCCGGCCTGAGCGGCCAGGTGCACCACCTCGGTAAAACGGTGTTCTTGAAACAGGCTCATCAGGGCCGGTTTATCGACGATGTCCATTTTCCGGAAGCGAAAGCCCGGCAACGTCTCCAACACCTTGAGGCGTGCATGCTTGAGTTCCACGTCGTAGTAGTCGTTGAGGTTGTCGATCCCGACAACGTCCTGACCCTCGCGGCACAAGCGCTGAACCGTATGAAAACCGATGAAACCGGCTGCACCGGTGACCAGAACGGTCATTGGACGCACGCCTGCGACTGCGCCGCGATCGACGCGAGATTACTGATCCAGACCCTCGTGGGCTTCATGTGTAGCTCCTGCTTATGGCGTCATTCGCGCACGGTTTCGTTGTGAAGCTTATAAAACAGAAACATTTCAGTTTCGATAACCCCGTGCGCAACCTCAGCAAAAAAACCATATTTGGCCGAAACAGCCGCTACTATTTGGCCGAATCGTCATGTGGCTTATAAAACCGGAACAAGCCGATATCCACGGTCTTGATGTATTGCGTGGCCCAATCCGGCTTGACGGTACGATCATGGAAATACAGGGCACCCTGGGTGCGGTCCGGCAGTTCCTTGTTCAGGGCCTTGCGCGCGATTTCCTTGGCCATCGCATAAGGCACCTCTTCCTGGACCGAATCGGACTTGCCGTCACACCACCAGGAAAACTGGCAACTCTTGGTCTCCGAACCCTGTTTCACCACTTTACACACCGTGTCCGGAAAGCCCTCGTGGCCCAGGCGATTCATGACCACGTTGGCCACCGCCTCCATGTCGGCGGAGTCCCTGCCCCTGGCTTCCCAGTAAATGGAGCGGGCCAGGCACGTGATCGCGTCGTCCAGCGGCGCGACACCCGCCGGGTCAACGGCCTGGACTTCGGACGGGGTAATCGCTTCAGCCTTGGGTGCGGGTGCGGGGCTTTTATTCTCGGCGGCTTTCTGTTCCAGCACCTCGGCCTTGTTCTCGGCCGCTTGCTGTTTCTGCTCTTGATCCGTAGCGGACACCGGGCCGGCAAGCAACGTGAGGGTGAGGCAGCTGGCGATCCAGTCGAAACGCATGATCGGTGTCACTCGGTGAGCGATGCGATTCAGTGTAGTAGTGAAATGATTTCACCCGCCCCACTACACTCTGGATAATTCCGTTGTCTTAGACGGGGCAACTTCGCGCATCATGGGTGCCATCTGCTCAAGGGGGATTTTCATGGGTTTCATCTCATCCGCACTGCGTTTGGCCGGTTTGTCTCTGGGCCTGGTATTCGCCGCTAACGCTATCGCGGCGGACGAAGCGCAATTGGTCGAATCGATCAACGTCTACCGTAGCCAACTGCAACGCTGTGCCGGCCAGGTCTCAGCGGAGCTGCCGCCGCTGTCGGCAGACCCGCGCCTGGTGCTGACCGCCCCGAGCATTGGCAATCTGCAGCAGGCCATGGCCACTGCGGGTTATCCGATGAAGAACGTGCAGGCCATCAGCCTGTCCGGGCCGCGCGATGCGGCGTCGGCGATGAAGGCGATTCAGGAGAGCTTTTGCCAGATCGTCCTCGACCCGCAGTTCGTCGATGTCGGCGTCAGCCGCCAGGACAATCAGTGGCGCATCGTCGTGGCGCGGCCACTGCTGAGTTCACACCTGGGCGACTGGCAGACCGAGGGCCAGAAGCTGCTCATCGAACTCAACGCCGCACGGGCCAAGCCGCGTCAATGCGGCAACCAGTCTTTCAATGCCACTGCGCCGCTGGCCTGGAACGCCACGCTGGCCACCGCCGCCGAAGGCAACTCGCGCTCCATGGCCAACAACAACTATTTCGACCACAAGGATCGCGATGGCCGCACCCCGGGCGACCGCGCGGAACTGGCCGGCTACGACTTCCAGCAGATCGGCGAAAACATCGCCGCCGGGCAAGACAGCGTACGCAAGGTGGTCGAAGGCTGGCTGACCAGCCCCGGCCACTGCGCCAACCTGATGAACCCGCAGTTCCGTGAACTGGGCGCGGCGTATGCGACCGACCCGAAGAGCGATGCGGGGATTTACTGGACGGCGGTGTTTGGGGCGCAGTGAGTGCCCTAGCCCCCGAAGCGATTGCGTCGGGGGTTCTTTGTGGTCAACGAACACTTCGAAGTGCGAAGTAACTTTACAAAAAGAAAGATCCTTCTGAAGGAAATTTCTGAAATATGAAAAACCACACATGAAGTCTTGAAATTTCAAAGCTCAATAAATATACCTACCCCTTACGACACCATTTCGAATAACAATTTCGACTTCAAAGCAAGGGTCCTATGAAAAACGCAATATCACCTACAAGAAATGAAAACTTTTCTGACTGGTATCAACAAGTGATTATCCAGTCAGAAATGGCTGAGAACTCTCCAGTTCGAGGCTGCATGGTAATCCGTCCTTGGGGGTATGGCATATGGGAGCAGATTCAACGAGAACTTGATAAGAAAATCAAAGACACAGGGCATTCAAACGCATATTTTCCACTTTTGATTCCGTTATCCTTTCTTCAAAAAGAAGCAGAGCATGTTGAAGGCTTTGCCAAAGAGTGCGCGGTTGTAACCCATCATCGTCTCGAAAAATCAACGGATGGAGCGCTTACTCCCGCAGGAACACTAGAAGAACCGTTGATCATCAGGCCCACCAGTGAAACGGTCATCGGTGCATCCTTTTCACGATGGGTACAAAGTTATCGGGATCTGCCTCTACTTATCAATCAATGGGCGAACGTACTGCGCTGGGAAATGCGTCCTCGGATTTTCCTGCGCTCATCGGAGTTCCTATGGCAGGAAGGTCACACCGTTCACGCAACTCATGATGAGGCCTTGGACGAAACGCTAAAGATGCTGGATATCTATGAGCGCTTTACTACCGAGCACCTGGCCATACCAGTAATCAAGGGCGAAAAGTGCTCCTGGGAACGTTTTCCGGGCGCCGTCAGCACCTACACCATTGAAGCGATGATGCAAGACGGCAAGGCCCTGCAAGCAGGTACTTCTCATTTTTTAGGCCAGAACTTCGCACAAAGTTCAGACATCCGCTTCGTGAACAAAGGAGGGATAAAAGAACTGGCATGGACCACGTCTTGGGGAGTATCCACGCGACTGATCGGCGCGATGATAATGGCCCATGGTGACGATGATGGACTAGTACTCCCGCCCCTCGTGGCACCGACGCAGGTCGTCATTATCCCGATCGTGCGCAACGAACAGAATGCAGATGCCATTCATGACTACTGCAAAAAACTGCAAAAGCAGATTTGTCGGAAAAAACTGAAGGGGCAAAACCTTCGGGCCAGTATTGATTGGCGGGACATGAACAGTGGCGAAAAAAAATGGTACCACATCAAGCGTGGCGTCCCTGTCCGGATCGAGATTGGCATAAAGGAACTGGAGCAAAATGCGGTGTCCTATTTCTGTCGAAACAACTGCAAAATCCTTCTGAAACTTGACACTGGAGATTTCGTTAATAACATCTCGAAAACACTGGCCACCCTTCAAAAAGACATGTTAGAGGCGGCACAGAAGAAATTGTCCGACAACACCACAACGATCACTACTCTGGACGAATTCAAAAAGCGCTTCAAACAGAACACAAAACTTAGCGCCTTTGTTCTCGCCCCCTTCACCGAAGACAAAAAAGTTGAAAAAGCCATCGGAGAGCTTGGAGTAACTGTTCGCTGTATTCCGCTAAAACAACCTGAAATCTCCGTAACCTGTTTATTCACCGGCCGAAAAACGAACACGTGGGCATTTTATGCAAAGTCATATTGATCCCTGATCACCTACAGCCCCGCTATTGCGGCAATGCTGTTCATTTAAGAAGTATAGAGAGAGCAATAAGTAACCTGTGGCGAGGGAGCTTGCTCCCGTTGGGCTGCGAAGCGGCCCCAAAAGAGGGCCTGCTGCGCAGYCCARCGGGAGCAAGCTCCCTCGCCACAAGTCATTTGTCACAACTGCCATTTCGGTTTTCTGGCAGTACGCATCAGTGGCTACTCATCCCGGCCGCATGCATCAACATCCGCAACGCCCCTGCCAACACACCCAAGGCAACCACACTGCCCAGCCAGATCACCACCAGCCATCCCAGGCGCTTGTACCAGCGCGCGGGTGCGGTTTGATTCCTATCAATGGTAGCCATCGCCAATCCTCACTTTGCCGCGGAACACGTAGTAGCTCCAGACCGTGTACATCAGGATGATCGGCAGGATGAACAGCGCGCCGATCAGGATGAACAACTGGCTGGTCGGCGGTGACGCCGCTGCCCACAGGCTGATCGACGGCGGCACGATGTTCGGCCAGATGCTGAACGCCAGGCCGATGTAACCGAGGAACACCAGCATCAGGGTGAAGGCGAACGGCCAATGGGTGTGGCGTTGGCGCAGGGTCCTGAGCAAGCCGAACATCGCCAGCAAGGCCAGCACCGCCAAGCCACCGAACACCGCCAGGTGCGCATGGGCAAACCAGCGCGTGGCGATTTCCGGATGCAGGATTGGCGTCCACACGCAGATCACGCCGATCACCGCCAACAGCAGCCAGGCCAGGGGCCGGGTGAACAGGCGCATCCGCGATTCGAGCATGCCTTCGGTCTTGACCAGCAACCAGGTGCTGCCGAGCAGCGCATAGGCGACGATCAGGCCGACACCGCAGAACAACGGAAACGGTGCCAGCCAGTCCAGCGAACCACCGGCGAACTGCCGGTTCACCACCGGGATACCGGCAATGTAAGTACCGATCACCACGCCCTGGGAGAAGGTCGCCAGCAGCGAACCGCCGATGAACGCCATGTCCCAGACATGACGCTTTTCAGGGCTGGCCTTGAAGCGAAACTCGAACGCCACACCGCGGAAGATCAAGCCGCACAGCATCAGGATCAGCGGCAGGTACAACGCTTCGAGAATCACCGAATAGGCCAGCGGGAATGCTCCATACAGCGCCGCGCCGCCCAGCACCAGCCAGGTCTCGTTACCGTCCCAGACCGGTGCCACGGTGTTCATCATCACATCGCGCTCCTTCGCATCCGGGATCAGCGGAAACAGGATGCCCAACCCCAGGTCGAAGCCGTCCATGATCACGTACATCATCACGCCGAAGGCGATGATCACGCCCCAGATCAACGATAAATCGATACCTTGAATACCCATGACTCAACTCCCTTCCTTCATTTGACGCGGGCGTCGGTTTCGAGGATTTCAGCGTCGGCGGACAGCGGCCGGCGCGGTGTGATGACCTGATCGGAATGCCCCGCAGGCGGATGCTCGTGATGGGGTTTCGGCCCTTTAGCCACCAGTTTCATCATGTAGCCGATGCCCACCGTGAACACCGAGAAGTAGATCACCACGAACAGCGCCAGCGAGATGCTCAACTGCGCGATGCTGTGATTCGATGCCGCATTTGCCGTCCGCTGCAGGCCATACACCGCCCACGGCTGGCGCCCGACTTCGGTGGTGATCCAGCCGGCGAGCATGGCGATCAGGCCGCTTGGGCCCATCCACAGCATCAGGCGCAGGAACCAGCGATTGCGGTAAATGGCGCCGCTGCGGCGCAGGGCCAGGCCGAGCACACCGGCCAGCACCATCAACATGCCCAGCCCGGCCATGACACGGAAACTCCAGAAGATGATCGTCGCGTTGGGGCGATCCTCTTTCGGGAAGCTCTTGAGCGCCGGGATCTGCTTGTCGAGGCTGTGGGTCAGGATCAAGCTGCCCAGGTAGGGAATTTCGATCGCATATCTGGTCTTCTCGGCCTGCATGTCGGGGATACCGAACAGCACCAGCGGCGTCGCTTCGCTCCCGTTGTTTTCCCAGTGCCCTTCGATGGCAGCGATCTTCGCCGGTTGATGCTCCAGGGTGTTCAAGCCGTGGGCGTCACCGACCACCGCCTGAATCGGGCTAACGACCAAGGCCATCCACAACGCCATCGACAGCATCTTGCGCACTTGCCGGGTGTCGTTGCCGCGCAGCAGATGCCACGCCGCCGACGAGCCGACAAAGAACGCCGTGGCCACGAACGCGGCAATCGCCATGTGCGCCAGGCGGTACGGGAACGACGGGTTGAACACGATGGCCAGCCAGTCCAGCGGCATCACCCGACCGTCGACGATCTCGAAGCCCTGGGGCGTTTGCATCCAGCTGTTGGACGCAAGAATCCAGAAGGTCGAAATCAGCGTGCCGATGGCGACCATGACCGTCGAGAAGAAGTGCAGGCCGCGCCCTACCCGGTTCCAGCCGAACAGCATGACCCCGAGGAAACCGGCCTCGAGGAAGAACGCCGTGAGCACTTCATAGGTCAGCAAGGGCCCGGTGATGCTGCCGGCGAAATCGGAGAAGCGGCTCCAGTTGGTGCCGAACTCGTAGGCCATGACCAGCCCCGAGACCACGCCCATGCCGAAGTTGACGGCGAAGATCTTCGACCAGAAATGGTAGAGATCACGGTAGGTGTCGTTGTGGGTCTTCAGCCAAAGCCCTTCGAGCACCGCCAGGAAACTGGCCAGCCCGATGGTGATGGCGGGAAAGATGATGTGGAACGAAACCGTGAACGCGAATTGCATGCGCGCCAGGTCCAGTGCCTCCAGGTTAAACATGTCGATATCCTCATCGCGGCTGAAAAACGGCGGCACACGGCCGGGCCACCGTCAGGCCGGGGGGCCTGCAGCCAACACAAGTCGAAAGGGTTACGTGAGCGGCATCGGGCCGCCCCCGGTGTCAGGCGGCGGAAGTCGAGATCAGGTTGCTGGCCTTCGCCTGTTCCAGCCGGATGGCGACGAACTTGGAAGTCGGGGTGAAGGTGCGGTCACCGTAACTTTCCAGCGGCACCAGCGGGTTGGTCTCGGGGTAGTACGCCGCCGCCTGACCGGCCGGAATGTCGTAGGCGATCAGGGTGAAACCGCTGACCCGTCGCTCGCGCTCGTCGTCCCACAGCGCCACCAGATCAACCTTCTGCCCCGGTTCGAAACCCAACCGGCGAATGTCCTGCGCGTTGGCGAACACCACGTCGCGCATGCCGTAGACCCCGCGATAGCGATCGTCCAAACCGTACAGCGTGGTGTTGTACTGATCGTGGGAACGCATGGTCTGCAGAATCAGGTGCGGCTTGACCGCCAGGTTGCGCACGCCCTCGCTGATCAGGTGCTCCGGCAACACGCTCGGGGTGAACTGAGCCTTGCCGCTGGCGGTTTTCCAGATGCGCTTGGCCGCGTCGTTGGGCATGTGGAAACCGCCCGGATGCAGCAAGCGCCGGTTGAAGTCTTCGAAGCCGGGAATGGTGTCGGCAATCATGTTGCGGATGCGGCCGTAATCGCCGATGGCCCAGTTCCAGTCGATCGGGTGCTTGCCCAGGGTCGCGGTGGCGATGCCGGCAATGATCGCAGGCTCCGAGCGCAGGTGTTTCGACTTCGGTTTCAGTTGGCCGTGGGAGATGTGGATCATGCTGAAGGTGTCTTCCACGGTGACGCCTTGCGGTCCTTCGGCCTGGATGTCGATGTCGGTGCGGCCCAGGCACGGCAGGATCAGCGCTTCACGACCGGTGACCAGATGGCTGCGGTTGAGCTTGGTGGCGATGTGCACGGTGAGGTCGCATTTGCGCAACGCAGCGTGGGTGCGCGGCGTGTCGGGGGTGGCCTGGGCAAAGTTGCCGCCCAGGGCGATAAACACCTTCGAACGCCCCTGCTCCATCGCGCCAATCGCCATCACAGTGTTGTGACCATGCTCACGCGGCGGCTTGAAGGAGAAGCGTTTTTCCAGGGCATCGAGCAAATCCGCAGGCGCCAGTTCGTTGATGCCCATGGTGCGGTCGCCCTGCACGTTACTGTGACCGCGAACCGGTGACAGACCCGCGCCCGGACGGCCGACATTGCCGCGCAGCAGCATCAGGTTGATGACTTCCTGCAGCGTCGGCACCGAGTGCGTGTGTTGGGTCAGGCCCATCGCCCAGCACATGATCACCCGCTTGGACCGGGCGTACATGCGGGCAGCGAGTTCGATGTCCGCCAGGGGCATGCCTGACTGCTGCTCGATGTGCTCCCAACTGGTGGCGTCGACTTCCCCAAGGTAGGCGCCCATTCCCGAGGTGTGTTCAGCGATGAACTCATGGTCGAACACCGGTTCGCCGCCGGTGGCCTGTGCTTCGCGCTCCCATTGCAGCAGGAACTTGACCATGCCACGCATGACCGCCATGTCACCGCCAAGTGCCGGGCGGAAGTACGCGGTGTTGGTCGGCTCGGAGCCGTTCAGCAACATTTCGATCGGGTGCTGCGGGTGCTGGAAGCGCTCCAGTCCGCGCTCCTTGAGTGGGTTGATGCAGATCACCTGTGCACCGCGCTTGACCGCTTCGCGCAACGGTTCGAGCATCCGTGGGTGGTTGGTGCCGGGGTTCTGGCCGATGACGAAAATCGCATCGGCATGCTCCAGGTCGTCAAACACCACGGTGCCTTTGCCCACGCCGAGGCTTTCGATCATGCTCACCGCGCTGGCTTCGTGGCACATGTTCGAGCAGTCCGGAAAGTTGTTGGTACCGTAGGCCCGGACGAACAACTGATAGAGAAAGGCTGCCTCATTGCTGGCCCGGCCCGAGGTGTAGAACTCGGCCTGATCCGGCGATTCCAGCGCATTGAGGTGCCGGGCGATCGTCGCGAACGCTTCGTCCCAGGTGGTTTCCACGTAACGGTCGGTGGCCGCGTCATAGCGCATCGGGTGGGTCAGACGGCCCTGATACTCCAGCCAGTAATCGCTCTGCTCGGCCAGCGCCGAGACGCTGTATTTGTTGAAGAAGGCCGGGTCGACCAAACGGCCCGTGGCTTCCCAGTTAACCGCCTTGGCGCCGTTTTCGCAGAACTTGACCATGCCGTTTTCCGGCGACTCGCCCCAGGCACAACCGGGGCAGTCGAACCCGCCGTTCTGGTTGGTCTTGAGCATGGCGCGAATGTTCTTCAGCGCGTTTTCACTGCCCAGCCAGTTTTTGGTAACAGCGATCAGCGCCCCCCAACCAGCGGCGGCACCTTTGTAGAGTTTATAGCGGTCGACTTGAGACATGGTACTTCTCCGTGACAATGCACACAGGCTTCGACCTGATTCAGGTCATTGTTCGATTTGCGGAGAAAGCATATGAATGGCGTTTAAATATTGTCTAATCGCTATTTATGACCACATTATCGAGATGCTCTATCACGGATTTTTATCCTTGTTTTTCAACTACTTAAAATAATATAAAGTCCTTTTAACGACGAAATAAAGTTGATCATCGACCCGGTCGATCACCCGGTCATTAATAGTGATTGGACGAATCCTTAAGTTGCTCTTAGCCTGCGCTCAACAAGTCCGAAAACAACCTGATTCATACCTGTAGGAGCGAGCCYGCTCGCGATGGACTCAAGGGCACCGCGTTCAACCAGAAAGCGCGCGTAATCGTTAACGACCATCGCGAGCAGGCTCGCTCCTACAGTTTTTCGGATACTCATTCAATGCATGCGGTGCCAGGAGAGAAAATCATGTCAGAACGAGTCTTGATCGATGGCTTCTCCCGGCGCGTGGACTATCTGCGGATGTCGGTCACCGACCGCTGCGATTTCCGTTGCGTGTATTGCATGGCCGAGGACATGCAGTTTCTGCCGCGCCAACGGGTGCTGACCCTGGAAGAGATTTATCAACTGGCACAAAGCTTCGTGGCGCTGGGCACCCGCAAGATCCGCCTGACCGGGGGCGAGCCGCTGATCCGTCCCGGCGTGGTGCAGTTGTGCGAGAAGATCGCCGCCCTGCCCGACCTGCGTGAACTGTGCATGACCACCAACGGTTCGCAGCTGGCCAAACTGGCCGAGCCGTTGTTCGACGCCGGGGTCAAGCGCCTCAACATCAGCCTCGATTGCCTGGACCCGCAACGTTTTCGCGAACTGACCCGCACCGGTGATCTGGCGCAGGTGATCAAGGGCATCGACGCCGCCAACCACGCGGGATTTCGCAATACCAAGCTCAATTGCGTGGTGATGAAGGGCCGCAACGACCATGAGATCAATGATCTGGTGAGCTTCGCCATCGACCGCAACCTCGACATTTCCTTCATCGAGGAAATGCCGCTGGGTACCATCCATGAGCACAGCCGCGCCGAATCGTTTTTCTCCAGTGCCCAGGTCCGCGAACGCATCGCCGAACGCTACACTTTGATTGATTCCGCCGAGTCGACCCAAGGTCCGTCGCGCTACTGGCGCCTGGCCGAGGCGCCGCAGATTCGCCTGGGGTTCATCTCCCCCCACAGCCACAACTTTTGCGGCACCTGCAATCGGGTGCGGCTGACCGTGGAAGGACGTCTGCTGCTGTGCCTGGGCAATGAGCACTCAGTGGATCTCAAGGCTGTTTTGCGCAGCCACCCCGGACAGCCCGAGCGCCTGGAAAAAGCCATTATCGAGGCGATGAAACTCAAGCCTTATCGACACAACTTCGAAGTGAACGACGATGTCCAGGTCATTCGCTTCATGAACATGACGGGCGGCTGAAACCCATGATCGTGAGACCCAAACCCAACCTGATCGGCGTGCTGACATCCCTCAAGGGTTCGATTGCCAAGCGCATTGCCTGGCGCAGCCTGATGGTGACGTTGCTCGCCTCGGCCATCGTGCTCATTGAAACCTTGCATCCCAGTTACTTTTCCAAGGTCAGCGCCACGCCCTTCACGCTGCTGGGCTTGTCGTTGTCGATCTTCATGAGCTTTCGCAACAACGCCTGCTATGACCGCTGGTATGAAGCGCGCAAGGCGTGGGGCGATGTGATCGTGGAAGTCCGCTCGATGATTCGTGAAACCCTGGCCATCAAGGACACGGATGAGCGACACACGGTCCTCAGCAACCTGTGCGGCTTCGCCCATGCCCTCAACGCGCGGCTGCGCCAGGAAAACGAACTGGCCGCCAGTGGCGACTGGCTGCAGCCGATGCCCAGGGGCAACACCACGGACGTCAGCGGGCAGATACTGATGCAGGTCGGTCAACAGTGCTCGGCACTCAACGAGTCCGGGGCGATCAACGACTGGCGCTACACGCTCATGGCCAACCACCTGGCCGGCCTGACCCACGCGCAGGCGGTCTGTGAACGGATCAAGAACACTCCACTGCCGTTTCCCTACACCCTGTTGCTGCACCGCACCATCTACCTGTTCTGCATCCTCCTGCCGTTCGCCATGGCCGAACCCCTGGGCTGGCTGACACCGATTTTCACCGCGATTGTCAGCTACACCTTTTTCGGCCTGGATGCGATTGCCGACGAACTGGAAGACCCCTTCGGCCGCGATGAAAACGACCTGCCCACCGACGCCATCGTGCGCAACATCGAGCGTGATGTACTGGCGGCCCTGGGTGTGACGGAATTGCCGCCACAACTGGAACCGGTGGATTTTGTGTTGAACTGATACTCAAGAAACACACAAATTCTGTGGGAGCGAGCTTGCTCGCGATAGCGGTCTGCCTGCCAACATCTCTATTGGATTTGCCGGCCTCATCGCGAGCAAGCCCGCTCCCACAGTTTGTTTGCGGAATTCAGAACAGCTCGCTGAAGGGTATGAACCGTGCCGTGTCGCCCACTTCCAGTGTGCAGCCTTCCGGTATTTCCAGCAGCCCGTCGGCCCAGGACGCGCCCAACAAAACGCCTGAACTCTGGTTCGGATACAGCACCGCGCGACCGGCTTCGAGTTTCGCCCGCAGGTACTCGCGGCGGCTTCCGGGTTTGGGCCAGGCAAAGCCGACACTCACCGGGAAGCTCAAAGGCTCGACGTCTTCGACGCCCTGAATCCGCAACAGATAAACCCGAGCCAACAGACCGAAAGTGACCAACGCCGATGTCGGATTGCCCGGCAGGCCAATTACCGGCACACGGCCGAAGTGGCCCACGGTCAATGGCTTGCCGGGTTTGATCGAGAGTTTCCACAGCAATGGCTTGCCGCACTCGCGCAGTACCTGGCCAAGGCAGTCGGCGTCACCGGCAGACACGCCGCCCGTGCTGAGCATCAGGTCCGCCCTGTGTTGCAGCTGTTCGAGCTTGAGCCGCGTCTGCCGTGGCTCGTCGGGGAGAATGCCGGCCTCGATGACCTCGCAACCCAACGCACTCAACCAATGGCTCAACAAGGTGCGGTTGCTGTTGTAGATGCAGCCGGGTTTGAGTGGCGTGCCCGGATCGACCAGTTCATCGCCGGTGGACAGCAATGCCACCCGTGGTCGCCGCACCACCTGCACATGGGTGCAGCCCTGCGCCGCCGCGACTGCCAATTCGAACGGACCGAGGCGCTTGCCGGCGCGCAGCAATACATCGCCGGCGCGGTTCTCTTGCCCTTGCGGGCGGATGTTGCTGCCGGCGCTCAGAGGCTGCTTGAAGCGGATACGTCCGTCCTCCAGCACCTCGGTGTTCTCCTGCATCTCCACGCTGTTGGCACCCGGCGGAACAGGCGCACCGGTGAAGATGCGCGCGCAGGTTCCCGGTGCCAGAGTTTCGGGGGCGTGACCGGCAAATACCTGCTGCGACACGGTCAGCGGTGCCCCGTCCCAACCGTCGACATTCAGGGCATACCCGTCCATGGCGCTGTTGGGCCATGGCGGCAGATCGAGGGTCGCCACCAGATCATTGGCCAACACCCGTTGCCTGGCGGCACTTAGCGGCACCGCTTCGCTTTCCTCAATCGACTGTGCCTCGGCCATTGTCAGCAAACGGCCGATGGCATCTTCCACCGGCATCAAGGGTGAATGACTCATCCCCGCGTCCCGCAGGCTTGCACAGGCTTGAGGTGCGGTACGAAATTGCACGGCCGGTGGCGGGCGTCGAGTTGCTCGGCGAGGATGCCTTCCCACGCAGTGCGGCAGGCGCCCGTGGAGCCCGGCAGGCAGCAGACCAGCGTGCCATTGGCCAGTCCGGCCAGGGCCCGGCTCTGCACCGTGGAGGTGCCGATGTCGAGGATCGAAATCGCCCGGAACAGCTCACCGAAGCCATCGATCTGTTTATCCAGCAAACAGGCCACGGCCTCGGGTGTGCTGTCGCGGCCGGTGAACCCGGTGCCGCCCGTGATCAGCACCACCTGGATGCCGTCGTCGGCAATCCAGTTCGCCACCTGCGCGCGGATCTTGTACAGGTCATCCTTGAGCAGGTTGCGCTCGCTGAGGGTGTGGCCGGCTTCCAGCAAGCGACTGACGAGCAGTTGACCGGAGGTGTCATTGGCATATTCACGGGTATCGCTGACGGTCAGCACGGCAATATTCAGGGGTATAAACAATGCATCCGGTTTGACGCTCATGGGGTTCTCCGGCAGGTATTAGCTAAATAGCTGAATTAAACAACTTCCGGAGACTAATTCGATAAATCAAGCCCTGTCTAATCACTCTAACCAACCAGACTATCGAGCCAATCTATCAATATAAAAAGACCAGGAAAAACATCAATGATAGAGCCCATCGATAACCCCTTAGATAGCAGTGATTGGACGCACGCCGAAGACAATGAGATCGTCTCGGCTCACGTTTTCTGCCTTACCTTGTGTCTTGCGCACCTGAGTCAATACTTAACCCCTCACTCCCCCGCCAGCAGGTGCCGTCATGGACATCAAACAACTCAAGTTCCTGATCGCCCTGGAGCAGACCCGCCACTTCGGCCAGGCTGCCGCGCGCTGCCACATCACCCAGCCCACGCTGTCGATGCGCCTGCGCAATCTTGAGGATGAACTGGACCTGGTGTTGGTCACCCGGGGCCAGCGCTTCGAGGGTTTTACCGAGGCCGGCGAGCGTGTACTGGCGTGGGCCAGGACCCTGCTGGCCGCCCACGACGGGCTCTTCGCCGAGGCTGCCGCGTGCCGGGGCCAACTCGTCGGCAACTTGCGCCTGGGGCTGGTGCCCCTCAGCAGCTTCAACCCGGTCACCTACATTCAGGGCCTGTCCCGCAGCTTTCCCGAGCTCAAGTACAGCCTGTCGTCCTTGAGTTCCGACCAGATCATCGAGGGCCTTGGCAACAATCAGCTGGACCTGGGCGTGTGCTACCTCGATCACGTCAACCCGAGCTATTTCGAGTTTTTCGAGATCGGCGAGACCCGCGTCGGCCTGCTGTACGACACCCGCCACTTCCATTTCGACGGCACGCAAATGAGCTGGGAGGACGCCGCCGAACTGCCGCTGGGGATGCTCAGCAACGGCATGCACTACCGCAAATCCATCGACCTGAGCTTTCGCAGCCGCGGACTGGACCCGCAGCCGATCCTGGAAAGCGATTCGACCTACCAGTTGCTGCAGGCGATTCACGAGGGTTTCTGTTGCGCGATCATGCCGCTGGACAGTGGCCTGGAAGAGCCCATCGAACACCTGTCGTTCATCGAATTGCCGGATGCCAGCGTGCTCGCGCCCCTGGGCCTGGTGATGCGCAAGACCGAACCGCGCTCGGCGATTGCCGAGAAGTGTTTTGCCGAAGCGCGAACTTTGTTCAGCCGGACTAACTGATCAAGTTTCGGCTTTATATAAAACCGGACCAGATATGTTTGGCCAGCCTGATAGACATCACCAATCGGCACATCGGAACAAGCGATTGGACCCGTTAAAAAGTTACCCGTAGCCCGAACTTAATTAAGCGCTTCGAGATTTTTTTCATGTTGTGCCAAGTTGAACAAACCGATATTCGAAGCGACACTAACGCCCCCGCGCCCAAACCGCTGAGTGTGAACTTTCGCGAGTACGACAACGCTGCGTCAGTTTGTCAGGCGGCGCTGGGTCACCGTGGCGGCRTTGACCCTCTACGACATGTGCAAGGCAGTGGACCGAGGCATGGTCATCGATGACATCCGCCTGCTGAGCAAACAAGGTGGCCGCTCCGGCCATTTCAAGTTCGAGGACGCCCAATGATCCTGATCAATTACTTCGCCCGTTACCGCGAACAGCTCAACCTGGGCGGTGAAAAACTGCCCCTGACCGACAGCCTCAAGACCATCGAAGACGTGCGCCGCCTGCTGATGGCTCGCGGTGAGCTGTGGAGCCATGTGCTCGGTGAGAACAACCTCATGTGCGCGCTGAACCAGGAGCTGTGTCATCCGGACCGGGTGATCGAGGACTATGACGAGATCGCCTTTTTTCCACCGGTCACCGGGGGTTGAGGCATAAGACGTGGGGTCCGGCGCACGCTGGGTCGATGCCCGTGACAGCGACCGGTCAGCCGTCGAGCGCTGGGCAGAGGCGCAGCATCAAGCGACTATCCAACGCACTGCGGCATTGCATTGCTTCGGTTCAAGCGCGGGGTGATTGAGGTTTTGATCGGCTGCGGGTTGATCGGCCTTATCGTGCGCCTGATGTTCTGAATCAAACATTTACACGCGCCGCAATCCTCCCTAGTATCCAGCCGTCCCCCGAATGGCTTGTTCCACTCGCCACCGACGATTTCCGCCGCCGGAAACCTGCGCCATGCGTACTTTGCCGTCAGAACAGCAGCTGCTGAAACTCTCGAACCTGGCCACCTCGCTGCTGGCCGTGGACGGCATTGCATGAAGCGCATCGTCAACCTGCCCATGGCCCTGCGCCGCTCCAAACTGCGTCACTCCGCACGTCCGCCGGATAGCGCCCTGCTCGCCTGATCGGCGAGCCCCCCTCCTTCGCTATCCCTGCGTTTGCTCAGCGTATGCAATCCCTATGGGAGCGAGCCTGCTCGCGAWWGCGGAGTGTCATTCGACATCAACGGTGAATGACACTCCGCWWTCGCGAGCAGGCTCGCTCCTACAAGTTGCGCACTTCGACTGACTGGCATTGGTTTCTCCCAATTCTGCCTGGACACCGACATGACTCAACGTTGCAATTCCTACTACACCGCCACCCTCGACCAGGACACCGATTACCCGACGCTGCAAGGCCGGCACCGGGTTGACGTGGTGATCATCGGCGGCGGATTCACCGGCGTGGCCACCGCCGTCGAGCTGGCCGAAAAAGGCCTGAAGGTCGCCATCGTCGAAAGCCACAAGATCGGGTGGGGCGCCACCGGGCGCAATGGCGGCCAGGTCACCGGCAGCCTGTCGGGCGACGAAGCCATGCGCAAACAGATGCGCCGCACCATCGGCGATGAAGTCGACGACTTCATCTGGAACCTGCGCTGGCGCGGACACCAGATCATCCGGCAGCGCGTGGAAAAATACGGCATCGCCTGCGACCTCAAGCACGGCCACCTGCACGCCGCGTACAAACCCGCGCACATGGACGGCTTGCGCAAGGATTACGACGAGGCGGTGCGCCGAGGCATGGGCGACGAAGTCAGCCTGCTCGACCGCAGCCAGGTGCGCGACCTGCTGCAAAGCGACCTCTACCACGGTGCGATCAAGAACACCCGCAACATGCACCTGCACCCGCTCAACCTGTGCATCGGCGAGGCCCGCGCAGCCGAGAGCCTCGGTGCATTGATCTTCGAGAACAGCGAAGTGCTGGAGATCATCCACGGCGATGGCCTTCACAAGAGCCCCGGCATACGCACCGCCCACGGGCAGATCGACGCCAATCAGGTGCTGCTGGCCGGCGACGTCTACCACAAGCTGGAACCGGGAAAACTCAAGGGCAAGATTTTCCCGGCCATGGGCGGCATCGTCACCACCGAGCCGCTGGGCGATCTGGCCAGACAGATCAACCCCGAAGACCTGGCGGTCTACGACTGCCGTTTCGTACTCGACTACTACCGCCTCACCGCCGACGGTCGCCTGTTGTTCGGTGGCGGCGCCAACTACAGCGGCAAGGATTCGCGCGACATCGCCGCCGAGCTGCGCCCGTGCATCGAGCAGACCTTCCCGGCGCTCAAAGGCGTGGCCATCGACTACCAGTGGAGCTGCGCGATGGGCATCGTGATCAACCGCATCCCGCAACTGGGCAAGCTCTCGGACAACGTCTGGTATTGCCAGGGCTACTCCGGCCATGGCATCGCCACCACCCACATCATGGGTGAAATCATGGGCCGGGCGATCACAGGGCAACTGGAGCAGTTCGACACCTTCGCCGCCTGCCAGCACATCCGCGTGCCCATGGGCGACTTGCTCGGCAACCCGATGCTCGCCGCGGGCATGTGGTACTACCAGATGCTTGAGCGATTGCGCTGAGGTTGTTGGTCAGCACATTCAGTATGGATGCTGCCTGGGCTGGCCCCATCGCGAGCAGGCTCGCTCCTACAAGGTTTGTTTGTCAGCCTCGATATTTGTGCTCGACAACGATCCCTGTAGGAGCGAGCCTGCTCGCGAAGAGGCCGGTACATTCAACACACATTCAGCGCCAGTCACATCGCCATCGTCGGATCGCCGCCCGGAGCAAGCCCGCTCCCACAAAGACCCGCTCAAGCCTGCACCACCTCGATCCCCAACGCCCGGTAGTCCTCGACATTGCCTGACGCCACATGCTGCTCGGTGATCAGCGTGTGCACGCGGTTGCAAGGCGCGACGACAAAGGGCTCCACCGCACCGAGCTTGTCCGCGGTGGTGACGGCAATCACATGGGAAGCACAGTCGAGCATCGCCTGTTTCACCGGCACTTCATCGAAGTGCAGTGAGCTTAAGCCCACCTGTGGGTGTATCGCGCAGACCCCGGTAAACAACAGGTCGGCCTTGATGCCCGCCAGCAACCGCAGGGTTTCGTGGCCGCTGGCCGACATCGTCGCCGGGTTGAGCTGGCCGCCGGCCAGGATCACCTTGATGCCTTTGTATTCGGACAAGGTAATGGCCGTCATCGGCGACGCAGTGATCGCGGTGATGGCGATGTCCACCGGCAGCGAGCGCGCAATCTGCAAGGTGGTGGTGCCGGAATCGAACACCACGATCTGACCGTCCTGCACCCTTCGCGCGGCCAATTGCGCCAGATGGGTTTTCACCTCGTCGGTTTCGCTGATCCGGGTGAAATAGTCCTTGCCCGTATCCTTGGGCCGCGGCAACGCCCCGCCGTGCACCCGTTGCACCAGGCCGGCGCTGGCCAGCTCCGCCAGATCGCGGCGGATGGTGTCTTCGGACACCGCGAAATGCTGGCTCAACTCCGAGGCCATGACCTTGCCGTCACGTTCGAGGATCAACAGGATCTTTTGCCGGCGCACTGACGGAAGTTCGGCTGCAGAATGGTTGTCGTGCATGTTTTTGCTCGTTTATGCATGAAGTTGCGCGTTACCCGAGAGTATCTGCAACCCGGCGCAAAAACAACGAACCGGCCAAGTATCATTTTTTTCGATCTTTCAAATCATTACAGCGAATTTTTTATTTTTCTGTGACCTGTTCAAGATGGCGCCGTCACTCATGTTTTGGATGGAAACTTCATGAATATCAATTTTGCCTTTGCGTGCATGATCGTGGTCTCGTTTACGATTGCGCTGGTACACGCCTGATGGCATGCAGCAGGAGCCGGCGTGGACTGGCTCCTGCCCGATGCATCGATCAGAATTTTTCCTGGATGTACTTGAACGGATAGTTCGGGTCCCGATAGTTACCGGGAGTCTGCCGTTTGGGCAGTTTCACTTTTGCCCGCGGTACTTCCTCATAAGGAACGCTGCTCAGCACATCGCTGATGATGTTCAGCCGCGCCCGCCGCTTGTCATTGGAGTTGGCGACCCGCCAAGGGGCGAATTTGGTGTCGGTGTACTTGAACATGTCGTCCCGGGCACGGGAGTAGTCGTACCAACGGTTGTAGGACTTGAGGTCCATCGGCGACAGCTTCCAGATCTTGCGCCCGTCGGTGATACGCGCCTTGAGGCGTCGGGTCTGTTCTTCCTGGCTCACCTCAAGCCAGTACTTGATCAGGATGATTCCCGATTCGACCAGTGCCTGCTCGACGCGCGGCGCCACGGTGAGAAACGTGCGCACCTGCTCTTCGCTGCAAAAGCCCATGACCCGCTCGACCCCGGCGCGGTTGTACCAGCTGCGATCGAAGATCACCACTTCACCGGCCGCCGGCAGGTGCGGCAGATAACGTTGCAAATACATCTGGCTTTTTTCCCGGTCGGTCGGTGCCGGCAACGCCATCACCCGGAACACTCGCGGACTGACCCGTTCGGTCAGCGCCTTGATGGTCCCGCCCTTGCCGGCGCCATCACGGCCCTCGAAGATGATGCAAATCTTCGCGCCCGTGTACTGCACCCACTCCTGCAGCTTGACCAGCTCGACATGCAGCTTCGCCAGTTCCTCGAGATACACCTTGTTCTTCAGCTTGTCGCCTTCGACCGGTTTGCTTTTCGGTGCAGCCTTCTTCTTTGCCATGCCCGTTACCTCCTTCAATGCGTCACACAGCGTCCGGAGTGCGCCCGGCCGCGTTCATTCAGCCTCGACTGCGCTGGTAATGCTCAACCGCCTGCTCCAGGTTCAGGAACATGCGCGCCTCGCCCAACGTATGGCCCAAGGGCGCCTTGATAACCATGTCCCATACGCCCGGGCTCATGCCCACCAGCCACAGTGAAATACCTTTTTCCCGCAGTTGCTGTTCCGCCCCGGTGAGCATTTTCAGGGCGGTGTACTCCAGGTCGAACACGCTGCGCAGGTCCAGAATCACCACGGAGGGCCTTGCATCTTCGATCAGGGGTCGCATCTTCATGCCGATGCGCTGGGCATTGGCGAAAAAAATCCGCCCTTCAGGCCGCAGCAACAGCAGCCCGTCAAAGTGTTCGTCATCGAGGTGTTCGGCGGACTGCGGCCGATACACATTGGTGCCAGGCTTGCGCCCGAGGACATGCACGGGCGGGTCCGAGACCTGATAGGCCAGGGCCAGCAACGAGACGATAATCGCCACGACGATCCCTTGCAGCGTGCCCAGCAACATCACGCCGATCATGGCCACTACGGCCCAGGCAAATTCGGTACGGCGAACCGACAGGATCTCGCGAAATTCCGCCGGCTCGATCAGGCCCACCGAATACACAATCACCACAGCGGCGAGCGTGGCATTGGGCATCAGGCCAATCAGCGGCGCCAGCAGCAGGCAAGTGCCCAACGCCAGTGCTGCGGTGACCAGTGCGGCCAGTTGCGAACGGGCACCGGCCAAACGGTTCACCGCCGTTTGAGTGGTCCCGCCTCCCGCGACCATGGCCCCCAGAAACGCACCGCCGATGTTGGCAACGCCAGTGGCCAGCAGCTCCCGATTCGGCTGTGGTGGGGGCTCGTCACTGCGGGCGAACGCGCGCCCCGCCGCGATGGTTTCGGTGAAACTCATCAGCGCGATGCCCATCGCCGAAGGCCACAGGGTTTCGGCCAACGACCATACCGGCAGGGTCGGCGCGGGCAATCCGATCGGCACCAGGCCGACGGCGGACACACCAAAGCTCTCCAGGCCAAACAGGCTCATGCCAATGATGCCCAGCGCCACCGCGATCAACGGTGCAGGCAGCCGCGGCGTAAAACGCTTCATGCCGACCAGCAGCAGCACCATGAACACACCGACCGCCACGGTGGGCAGCGAGGCATGACCGATGCTCTGGACCGTGGCCAGCAGATTGTGCACAAATCCGCCTTTGTCGATGTGAGTGCCGAGCAATTTGGGTAGCTGGTCGAGAACGATGACCACACCGATGCCGGCCTTGAAACCCACCAGCACCGGTTCGGAAATGAAATTGGCGACGAAACCCAGGCGCAGCAACCCCGCGACGATCAGGATTGCGCCCACCATCAGGGCCAGCGTGGCGGAACCCGCCAGCAAGGTCGTCGCATCACCAGCTGGACTGATCTGGCCCAAGGCGGAACCGGCGAGAATGGCCAGGGTGGTCGTGGTGCTGACACTGAGCGGGCGCGACGTACCGAGCACGGCATAGATCACCATCGGCACTAGCGCCGTGTACAGCCCGACCTGCACCGGCAGGCCGGCAATGGTGGCGTACGCCAGCGCCTTGGGAATGACCACGGCCGCGGCCGTCAACCCGGCGACCACATCGCCCCGCAGCCAGTCTGGCCGATAACTGCCGAGCCATTGCGGGATCAACAGGCTGCGCAAGATACCCCGCTGTGGAGTGCCTGGAACCCGCTCTGGCGGATGGCTGCCTTGTTGATTCATGAGTCACTCCAGTCGCAAATCGTCCCGTGCGGATGATGAGTGGGCTCAACTGACCGCACAATCCTTTAACTGCACGCGTAACCATTGCAAACCGTCATCGGCATCGAAGCACGTGTGCCAGCAGGCAATTCACGCGGGCTCGACCAGTTACAAATGTAGTCGGTTTGCACGGCTACGCCGCCATGTGGCTGGCGAAGGGGACAGACGCCCCACCATCACCGGTCAAAAATGGAAAGCCTTATATGGACGACGTCATGAAAGCGATAAATGAGCTATACCCGCTAACTCCCCCATTGCAGTTCTTCAGCTCAGGAGTTTGGCAATGAAGCTCAAAACCTCACTGGCAGCACTCATGGTTGCGGCAAGCCTGTTCGGCTGCACCACTTCATCGACCCACGGCGTGAACGTTACCCTGGTCGCCACCCGGCAAAACGCCGGTCAGATCGGCACCGTCACGTTGACGGACTGGGACAAGAAAACCGGGCTGAGTTTCTTCGTCAGCGGTGTTCCAACCGGGGTTATCCTGCCCTTGCGTCTTTACTCTTTCATCAATAACGGCAGCTGCCAGCAACCAGGGTCAGTCGCCTACGCGATGAACGACACCGTCAACACCGAACGCCAGGCCGTACGCGGCTGGTCTTTTACCAGAACCGCGCCTGTGCCGTTGCAGACCCTGCTTGACGGCAAGTATTCGGTGGTCGTGCGCACGGCTGCGACCGATGGCAACGTCGATATTTTTTGCGGGGATATCAAGCCTGAAGTGCCAGCGAAATAGCCGCGACCCTTTCACGCCAGCCCTCGGTACCGCTCGTGCCACCGGTTGTCCGGTGCGAGCGGTGGCGGCTGGTGAGTGCAAAGGGGCCGGTAGAAGCTGCGGTCACGAACCTGTCATTACTCACTGATAACGTCCTGGCACTGCCCCGAACCGCACTCGCTCGATCTCCGATCGCCAGCTCCCCGTACCAGGGCTTTGCCCATCCGCTCAAGGTGACACTTCAGGTGTACTCAAGCACGACGTGCAAGCAAATCATCATCAGGTCCAACGACATGAGCTGCGACGACTTTGGCGCGTTGTTCTCGAGCCTGTTCGGCAACCTCTATTGCGACTCTGCGCCGCCACCGAAAAACATCATCATCGGTGGGGTCTATGGCCGGCACGAAGGGGTCAGTTTTCGTCGCATGCACTATCGCGGTGATTTCACGGTGGCCTTTCCCGCACCCCTTGATGAAATCACCTTCGTCATTCCCACCGCCGGCAAGATCATCTTCAACCACGTCACCGAGTCGGTTGGTTTTGCGCAGATCGGCCTGGCGATCGACAAGGCCGAAGTCCGCTCGGCGCGCTTTGTCGATAACCATGCACAGCACGGGATTTCGATCAGCCGGCGGTTGATCACCGAACGACTGTCGATGCTGCTGGGCAAACCTATCTTGCAAAAGGTGCATTTCGAACCAGTGGTGGATCTGAATGTGTCGGCCTTGCAAGGCATCAGGGCGTTGATTGAACTGGCCACGGGCAGCGAATTCGACCTGCTGATCAACACAGGCTCGCTGATGCCTTCGCGCCTTCGCGAAATGCTGGTCGATGCGGTGCTCGAAACCTGGCCGCACAACTTCACCGAAGCCCTTCAGCGCCCTTCCCCACTGATAGCGCCGCGGCATGTGAAGCTGGCCGTCGAGTACATTCAGGCGCATCCCGACCACCTGGCCAGCGGTACGGAACTGGCGCAGCTGACCAACGTCAGCCTGCGTGCATTGCAGGAAGGTTTTCAGCGTTTCATGGGCACTTCGATCGTGGCCTATCAGCGCCAGGTACGTCTGGAGCGCGCCTATGCCGCGCTGTCCCAGGGGGTGTCGCCGTCGGTGACAGACGTGGCCTTGCAACACGGTTTCAGCAATGTCGGGCGGTTTTGCCAGTATTTCCAGAGTGCCTACGGCATCAGTCCCGCAGACTTGAGAAAGGGGGTGCGAACGCGGTCAATGCCAGTCAATTGAAGATTTGTGGGAGCGAGCTTGCTCGCGATGGCGTCGTGTCAGGCAACATGGATGCTGGCTGCAAAATCGCCATCGCGAGCGAGCTCGCTCCCACATTCAATCCGTGTCGCCCGCCAATCCTGCGTACGACAAAAAAAACACCACTCCCACAAATTACCTTAACTGATCGTCAGAACAGATAACTGGCCTTCAGGCCGCCATTGAAGCCGTGGCTGTCGCCGCCACCACTTGCGCCGACTTCCGCCCCCACGCTCCAAGGACCAAGATTGGCCATGACATTTACGCCACCGGTGAACTGATCACGGTTGTCGAAGGCGGCTTGCTGTTCAACGTCCAGGCCCAGCAGGTGCCCTTCGCTGTCGACTTCAGGGTCGCCCAATACATGCTCGTAGCCCACTTGCACTCCCGGCACCACTTGCCAGGCGCCCATGCTGACCGGTGCAAAGGATGCGTTGAGGTTGGCCACCGCGCTCTTGCGGGTCTGGTGGATGCCGTCGACGTCGAGGGCCAACTCGCTGCCTTTTTCCTGGAAGCCGGACAGGTTGACGTGACTGACCCGCACACCGAGGCTCGGTTCGAGGGTGACACCGTTCAACGGCACACGGTAACCCAAGGCCAGGGTCGCGCCGGTGAGGTTGCCATGGCTGTCGCCCTTGGCCGTACCCAGGCCGCCGCCGAGTTCGCGCTTGCTCTCGTAATCGAGATAACCGGCGCTGGCATCGGCATCCACAAACAGGCCGCGTTCCAGGCCGTTTGGTGCAAAGCGGGCGCCCACACTGAAGAAGGTCAGGTCGGTATCGGCCTCGCCACCTGCACCACCGACATTGCCGCTGCTGTAGCCGAAACCGGCATGGGCGCTGAGCTGTTCGGAGAAGCGCTGGGTCAGACCAATCATCATTCCCTGGCTATGTTCGTTGCTGCTGGAGGCCTGAGAAGAGCCGTCGGTGCCCAGATAGCCCGCCAGGGCGGTGCTCCACAGGCGGTATTGCCCGGCCTTGAGGTCGATGCCGCTGGTGAACGGCGCGCCAGCCTGTTCGATCATCGCGCCCTGGCGCAACAGATAGCTGGCAGCGTCGGCATGCACCTGACCGCCGACGGTGGACTCGACGCCACCGAGGCTGCGCGCATCGATGGCCGACTGCAGGTAATAGTTGTAGGCGCTGTAGGTGCCCGACAGGTTGCTGTTCTGCAGTTGTTGCAACAACTGCGCGCCGGCAGCGGCGTTGCCGGCCAGGTCCGCCGCGCCAGGCAAGCTGTTGTAGAACACCATCTTGCCGCGCAGTACGTAGATGGTTTCCTGGGACAGGCCCAGGCCTTGCTTGAGGTAGTTATCCATCGTGCCGTACTGCGCGGTCACCTGGTCCAGGCCGGCTTGCAGGTAACTGGCCTCCACACCGATCAACGGCCCATAGATGGTTGCCAGGCTCGGTGGCAATGCCGCCAGGGTCGCCTTGATACGCGCGGCGGTGTAGTCGTTGGTCGCCAGGTAGTTGCTCATGATGGTGGCATCGTCGACCCCGGCGATGCTTTGCAACACTGCGGCGGTCCAGCCCGTACGGTCCTTGCCGGCGGTGCAATGGAACAGCGCGGCGCCATCGACCGCTGCCAGCTCATTGAACAGCTGATTGAACTCGCTGCGCATCCCCGCGTTCCGGACGAAATCGCGGTTGGTGTCCTGCATCATGACGGTGGCTTCGGCGGCGCTGTGGAACGCGATGTTGGTGACGTTCGCGCCAGACGTTGAGCCGCCGATGATGTCGATGTTGGTGTAGGTCGCACCCGTGGGCATCGTGTCGGGCGTGGCGGCGATCTCGCTGGGGGTGCGCAGGTCGTAGACAGCCTTGATACCCAGGCCGTTGAGGGTCGCCAGATCCGCCGCCGACGGGGTCAGCGCGTTAGAACGATAAAACACCCCGCCACGCATCGTGCCGTCATTGGCGGTGGAATACGCGGTGGCAAGACCGGCAACATCGCGGAAATTATCGATGCTCTTCAGGCGTGGCGTGTTGAGGGGGACAGTCTCGGCAGCCTGGGCGGCAGCGATGGACAGGCTCAATACAGACAGCGAACACACAAGTCGTTGGAACACAGTGCAGCCTCATTGGAATACCGTTGGGCTGACTAATATCTACATTGAAACGACGCTGAACATGACAAATCGCCCGCGGACGCAAATCACTGCGCAATGTGTCCGGGTGGTTCGTTTTCTGTCCGTGTAATGCCCGGCGATCAAATTCCAGTTGCAAAAAACCCGCTTGTTTCAGCGGGTTTTTGGCTTTTCAGAAACTGATGTCTACAACCGCGAACTCAATGGGTTTTTTTCGAGGTCGACAGTCCGGCTTTACTCAAGCCTTTGGTGTTGTGATCACCTGGCGTAGAGGCCGAAATAGCCCTGGCCTTGGAGATGCCGCGAGTATCCTTGGAATGGGCGATGCCTGAGGTCGTGGTGCCATGACCGTTGTCATCGTTGCGCTCACTACCGTAGTGGTTCCCGCTCAGGCCATGGTCGCGCACGGATTTGCCAGCATGGTCGCTGTCCAGCCCGTTGCCGCGGCCGTTACTGCCGGAGTGGCCTGTGCCGGCGTGTCCGCCACCCATACCGCCGCCGTGGCCTGCGCCGTTTCCACCGCCATTACCACCGCCGTTGCCGCCACCGCCGCCGTTTCCACCGCCGCCACCACCGCCGTCCTTCGCGTATGCGGAACCCATGATCGACAGGCCATCAGGGAGCAGCGGGGCGGCTGCAAGCATCATGGCGCATGACATTACAGCAACGAGACTCTTGTTTTTAAAAAGCATGATTGCTTCCGTAGGAGGTTGATATCGCGTGACGTATGACGCGATATCCCTCCAACAGTTCAAGCACTACGACAGACGGCTGGAGCACCTTGAGTCAGCGGGAAGACTACCTTCCACACTTTAATCAAACGCACCGTCGAGAATTTCATAGACAAGCCCGGTGGCCAGCGCAACCAGGATCAGGTCCGTGCCGACTTGCTGCCATTCGTATCCGTCATAGTGGGGCAGCCTGCCGACCAGTCGGCCATCCAGTTTTTTCGCAATGCCGGGGGGAAGCGGCTTGCCTCGGGCAAGGTTCTTTTGAATACCCGGTGGCAAATCAGGCCCCGGGCTCCAGTAGCCTGTATTCACGCCTATGATCTCGAGCACGCTGCCACGGTTGATGCTCGGGCCGTTGCTCCAGTCCCCGCCACCGGAGTTTTTGTTCTTGTTGCCATGACCGCCCTGGTTGCCATGGTTGACCTTCCCGTTGCCCTGGCCGTTACCGGGATCGGCCAGCGCCGTCACCGAGCCGTAGACCAGAGTCAAGCAGGTAATCGCTGCAATCAATGATCGAGACTTGTACATGAGTCGTTCCTTCGTGGTGGGGAAGATTCTCTGAAATTTAGACGCTATTGACGAAGTTGGTTCCATCGAGTCACCAACCGCCAAACCGTCTACGCTCATCCGATCGAGGCCTTGCAGGCGTTTGCCGAAGGATGGGGCGTGTCGATCTACAGGCACAACTCTAATACCTTGTATGGAATTCCATTCGGTAAGTGCCCATTCGGCCCGAGATACTCACCGCAACCTGCTTCGATGTGAATCCACGCTTGATACGTCGCAGATACTTCAATGCGTGGCGCTGTTTCCCGATTGTTACCTCAGCGCCGCAGTTGTCACTTCTGCGCCGCCGAACTGGCCAATAGAGTATGGCCGTCGGTGTGGAACAGGGTCGTCGACTTGTCGGCCCGCGCCGGCACCGATCCCCCCATCACGGAAGAGGTGAATCATGAGTTTCGTCAAAGTGGAAAAAAACCAGAGTAGCGCCCCGTCGGAAGCCGACATGAAAAAAGCCATGGTCGAGTCGGGCGGCAAGCCGGGCGAGGTCACCGGGACCAATGCCGCCCGCACCCTGACCTACACCGGCGTGGTCAATCACACGGTGTACGAGAACAAGCTGATCGAGATCGCCAAGGGCAAACGCACCAGCTGGAACTTCGTCTGGGCCGATGCCAAGGCCGCCTGAGGTCAAGACGGGGCGGCCGATCGGCTGCCCCGCTGACTCAGCCCCTGATACAACCCCGATACCCGCTTGTAACACCAAGACACTTAGCCGCCCTGCCCCTCGCTCCTAGAGTGAAGCCATCAATGGACTGCAGCGCCAGGCGCCAGCAGCCCATTGTTTGCCCAACACACCACCAAGGAAGAGGGAAACCATGAGCAAATCAATCGCTGTCAGCCAACAGAGCCAGCAGCTTCACAATGAAGTGCAAGAAGCCGTCAAGTCGATCATGGGTGCAACGCAACTGAAGGCGGCAGATTACGGCCGGGTACTGAGGTCGGCCCTGGCGGCCTCGCAAAAAACCGTCACCATCGAAATCGCCGCCGGCGACCTGACGCTGCTGAAGAAGTCCGGCTACAAGCTGTGCTTTGCCAAGAAGGTGGGTGACGCCGACTACAACGTGGTCTGGCAGTCCTATGACGCCTACCTGAGCAACAACGAGTTCAGCTGGACGCCGCAGTATCAGCTGTTCGCCTCCAACGTGTTCAAGGAAAACGTGCAAGTCAAAGTCTCGACCAATATCGTCAACATTGGCCTGGGGCAAACCTCGACACTTGATGAAAGCGGCCTGCTGAGCTCGGCGGTAACCGGTGGCCCGGACACTTCCCTGACTTTCGTGAACAACTACGCGCCGATTCATCCGGGGGTCAACCAGTTGTCCACAGGCATCGATGGCAATCAGGTCAGTACGCCAATCTACGTGGCCGTAAACCAGGTCGTCACCGGCAATACCGTGCTGACGCCGGTGGAAACCATCCTCGTGTGGTTCGAACAGAACGTACAGACCAGCACCATGTTCAGTACCTCACGCTCCAAGGCGATCGAAATCGATTTGACGTTCGATAACACCGCAGGTCGCCTTTACGAAGGCGGTCAGTGGAAAACCGTGTAACCGTCATGCCGGGGCAACCTTGCGGTTGCCCTTTCACTCCTCTTTGCCCGCCGTGGTGAAGTAGCCCGTCAGCGAGCGACAGATCGACTGCGCGAGGTCCTCCTGGGTGGCGATGCCATAGGGTCGATCACGATCGAACTGCGCCGACCAGCGAATCCGCCCCTGCGCCACATCCACCAGGCGCAATGACGCTCGCACCCGCGAAGGCTCGACCCGCACGCTGCCCTCCAGGCAATAGCTGTAACGCCCGCCACGCTTGAAGTCCGGTACCGGCTCGCTGTTGCGTGCCACCCGCATCAACACATGATTGGTCCCGGTCTGCGTCTGCTCGAACGACTCGAACAGTCGGCAACTCAACTCCTCGCACAAGCCCCGGGTAAAGTCATTGCCATCGCGGGTGAGGCAGGTAAACGGCTGGATCTGGACCACAGGATGGCGAGTGCCGACGCCCTTGGGCCGCAGCCGCTGATAGGTCAAGCGATAGCACCCGGGTGGAATGCACAAGCGCACCGGGTCCTGCTGGCCGTTGCCGGCGTAATGCGCTGCGAGCTTGCGCCGCAAGCGCCCCACCTGCACTCGCACCACCGGATCGTCGCCCGTGCAATACACTGCCGGGTCACGACGAAACACCTCGATGCCGATGGCGTGTTCGGTCAGCGGCGTTTTGCAAGCCTGAAGGTCGTGCTCGACCAGAAAGCGCAACAGACTGCCCATGCGCCTGGACTTGGCAAACAACGGGCTGACCAGCAACAGCGCCAGCACCCGCTCGATTTCTTCCCGATCGAGCGGCTCGGGAACCCCCGCCGCAGTCGAATCGGCCATGCTTTTGATCACCATCGCCTGCCTCCGTGCAGGTTGCCGACAGGAATGGATGTCGCACTCCGTGATAACCCTTGCAGCGTGAGCAGGAATGGAACTCGGGCACTGCAACGACCAAGCGTAGCAGCCGTGTTGATATCGGCAGGCAATTGCGATGGTAGCAACCCGCCATCCGACGAACGTTCAACCTAGACGCCTGAAAAATTTGCAGGACTTGTCGGGACAGACCCTATTAGAAGTTCGCCGGGGTGTTGGCACTGATGATTTCCGCCTCATCCGCCCCGATATTGCGAAACCGGTGCGGCAAGGTTGTCGGGAAGTAATAGCCATCCCCGGCGTTGAGCACGCTCACCTGGCCGTCCACGGTCAACTCCACCGTGCCACGGGTCACCAACCCGCACTCCTCGCCTTCGGAATGCACGATCGGCTCTTCCCCGGAACTGGCGCCCGGTGCGTATTGCTCGCGCAGCAAGCGCATCTGCCGGCTTGGCACGGACGCGCCGATCAGCAGCAGGCGCAGGCCGTGGCGGCCGAGGTCGGGCTGTTCGTTGGCGCGGAAGACGTACTGGTGTTCGCGCGGTGGCTGATCGAAGGTGAAGAAGTCGGCCAGGGACATGGGGATGCCCTCCAGCAATTTCTTCAGGGAGCTGACGGAAGGACTGACCCGATTCTGTTCGATCAGGGAGATGGTTGCATTGGTGACGCCGCTACGCCGGGCCAGCTCGCGCTGGGACATTTTGTAGCTTTCGCGTACTAATTTGAGTCGTGAGCCCGTGTCCATGACAGCCTTATGTGCCAACCCGTAGGAGCGAGCTTGATCCGGGCGGCGATCCGACGATTGCGATTTTAGCCGCAACATTGATGTCGACTGAACCAACGCCTTCGCGAGCAAGCTCGCTCCTACAGGGATAATGGAGGGGTGGAGTGCAGGCGCGGATCACGCCGTTTTCCGGTCCCGGAAACGTGAAAGGCGGCTATTAAATCACGTTTGTTCGTAATGCTCAGCAGGTTCGATAAACGGCAGAAGAAATAGCCGTTTGCCATGAAGTTACACCCCCTTGTGGGAGCGAGCTTGCTCGCGATGGCGGAGTGTCAGGCGACTTCATTTTGTCTGATATGGCCTCATCGTCGGAACGCCGCCCGGAKCAAGCTCGCTCCYACAGGGATTTGCGGTGTTGCTTATGTAAAAAACCGGCGGCACCCTTTGGGGGCGGCCGCCGGCGAGGTAAAGCTTAGATGCCGAAACGGTCGCGCAGCGAGTAGTACACGGCGCCGAGGGCGGTCAACGGTGCCGAGAAGGTGCGCCCGCCGATCATCGGCATGTGCGGCAAGGATGCAAACGCATCGAAACGCTCGGCGTCGCCACGGATCATTTCCGAGATCAGTTTGCCGGCCAGGTGCGAGCAGGTGACGCCGTGGCCGCTGTAGCCCTGCATGTAATAGGCGTTTTTCTCGATACGACCGAATTGCGGCATGCGCGACATGGTCAGCAGGAAGTTGCCGGTCCAGCGGTAGTCGATCCTCACGTCCTTCAATTGCGGGAAGGTCTTGAGGATTTTCGGGCGGATCAGTTGTTCGATGTCGTCCGGCTCGCGCGCACCATAAACCACACCGCCGCCGTACAGCAGGCGGTTGTCAGCGGTCAGGCGGTAGTAGTCGAGCAGGTAGTTGCAGTCTTCGACGCAGTAGTTGTTCTTGATCAGGCTGCGGGCCTGCTTCTCCGACAACGGCTCGGTGACGACGATCTGCGAACCGCACGGCATGCTCTTGCTGGTCACGCGGTTGTCCAGGCCCTGCGGCAGGTAGGCGTTACCGGCCATCAGCAGGTACTTGGCCTTGACCACACCTTTTGCAGTGCGCACGGTGATGGGCTCGCCGTAGGTGATTTCCACCGCCGCCGATTGCTCGTAGATCTTGCCGCCCAGGCCGATGATCGCCGAGGCTTCGCCGAGTGCCAGGTTCAGTGGGTGAATGTGGCCGCCCTGCATGTCCAGCAGGCCACCGACGTAGGCGTCGGAACCGACTTCGCGCTTGATGTCGGCCGCGTCGAGCATTTTCAGGTTCTTGTTGCCGTAGCGTTCCCAGCTCTTCTTCTGCTCGGCCAGGCCCTTGAGTTGCTTCTTGTTCATCGCCGCGAAGATACCGCCGGGACGGTAATCGCACTGGATGTCGTAGTGCTGTATGCGCTGACGAATGATGTCGGCGCCTTCGAAAATCATGCTGCCGAGGATTTCAGCAGTCTTGTCGCCATAACGCTCTTCGATGACATCGACGTCGCGGCTGTAGGAGTTGACCAGTTGCCCGCCGTTGCGACCGCTGGCGCCGAAGCCGACTTTCGCTGCTTCGAGCACAGTCACGCTGTAGCCCGCTTCAGCGAGGAACAGCGCCGAGGACAGGCCGGTGTAGCCGGCGCCGATCACGCAGACGTCGCAGTCCACCGCCCCTTCCAGTACCGGGAAATCGCCGGTGAAGTTACGGGTGGCGGCGTAGTAGCTGTTTACATGCTGTTGGTGAAAAGAGTCTTGTTTCATACATTTCTCCGATGGCCGCCGACAGAGCCGGCGACCGTCGCTTTATTGTTATCAGAGCTTGATCCAGGTCGCCTTGAGTTCGGTGTACTTGTCGAACGCGTGCAGCGATTTGTCCCGACCGTTACCCGACTGCTTGAACCCGCCGAACGGGGCGGTCATGTCGCCGCCGTCGTACTGGTTGACCCAGACGCTGCCGGCACGCAGGCCACGGGCGAAGGTGTGGGCCTTGCTCAGGTTGCTGGTCCACACGCCGGCGGCCAGGCCGAAGATGCTGTCATTGGCAATCGMCAGGGCTTCTTCAGTGGTGTCGAAGGTGATGACCGACAGCACCGGGCCGAAGATTTCTTCCCGGGCGATGGTCATGGCATTGGTCACGCCATCGAAAATCGCCGGTTCCAGGTACAGGCCACCAGTGTCTTCGAGGGTGCGGCTGCCGCCGGCGATCAGTTGACCGCCCTGCTGCTTGCCGACTTCGATGTAGCGCAATACGTTTTCCAGCTGACGCTGATCGACCACTGCGCCGACGGTGGTCGCAGGATCCAGCGCGTGGCCCGGTTTCCAGGCTTGCAGGGCTTCCACCAGCAATGGAATGAACTGCTCGCGAATCGAACGCTCCACCAGCAGACGCGAACCGGCGGTGCAGACTTCGCCCTGGTTGAACGCAATGCCGCTGGCCGCAGCCTGTGCTGCTGCGCGCAAATCCGGCGCGTCGGCGAACACCACGTTCGGGCTCTTGCCCCCGGCTTCGGCCCAAACGCGTTTCATGTTGCTCTGCCCGGCGTAGATCATCAGTTGCTTGGCGATCGCCGTGGAGCCGGTGAAGGCCAGCACATCGACGTCCATGTGCAACGCCAGCGCCTTGCCGACGGTGTGGCCATAGCCCGGCAGGACGTTGAACACGCCTTTCGGGATACCGGCATCCAGTGCCAGCTGGGCGATGCGGATCGCGGTCAGCGGGGATTTTTCCGAAGGCTTGAGGATGAACGAGTTGCCCATCGCCAGGGCCGGGGCGAATTTCCAGCTGGCCATGATCAGCGGGAAGTTCCACGGCACGATGGCCGCGACCACACCGACCGCTTCGCGGGTCACCAGGCCCAGTTGATCGTGGGGCGTGGCGGCGACTTCGTCGTAGACCTTGTCGATGGCTTCGGCAGTCCAGCGGATCGCGTTGGCGGTCGCCGGAATGTCGATGCTCATCGAATCGCTGATCGGCTTGCCCATGTCGAGGGTTTCGAGCAGGGCCAGTTCTTCCTGGTTCGCCAGGATCAGATCAGCGAAGCGGATCAGGATGCGCTTGCGCTCGGCCGGGGCCAGGTTGGCCCACACGCCGGATTCGAAGGTACGGCGTGCGACGGCGACTGCTGCATTGGCGTCGGCTTCGTCGGTGCTGGCGACGTTCGCCAGGAAACGACCGTCCACGGGGCTGATGCATTCGAACGTGGCGTCACTGGCGGCCGCGCAGTATTGGCCGTCAATGAATGCGCGACCTTCGATAGAGAGGGACTGGAAGCGTTGCTCCCAGTCGCTGCGAGTGTTTGTCATGGTTGTGACTCGACGCAGGGGAATAGGTGATCGTCGGACCGAGGTCCGTCAATTCAAGACTTGAAATGCGATCCCCTGTAGGAGCGAGCCTGCTCGCGAWGGCGGAGTGTCAGACGACATAAGTGCTGACTGATCCGCCGCCTTCGCGAGCAGGCTCGCTCCTACAGTTGATCGGTGTGGTTCGTCTTAAACGGTATGCAGGTACCAGTTGTACTCAAGGTCCGAGATGGAGTTCTCGAACTCGGCCAGCTCGCTTTCCTTGCACGCCACGAACACGTCGATGTACAGCGGGTCGATGTACTTGGCCATGACTTCGCTGTCGTCCAGCTCGCGTAGTGCATCGCGCAGGTTGTTCGGCAGGCTCTGCTCGTTTTGCTCGTAGCTGTTGCCTTCCACCGGTGCGCCCGGTTCGATCTGGTTGGTCAGGCCGTGGTGCACGCCCGCCAATACCGAAGCCATCAGCAGATACGGGTTGGCATCGGCACCCGCTACACGATGCTCGATGCGCACCGCGTCTGACGAACCGGTCGGCACACGAACAGCCACGGTGCGGTTGTCGATGCCCCAGCTCGGCGAGTTCGGCACGTAGAACTGTGCGCCGAAACGACGGTACGAGTTGACGTTCGGGCAAAGGAAGGCCATCTGCGCCGGCAGGGTCTCGAGCACACCGCCGATCGCGTGACGCAGCGCGGCGTTCTGCTCGGGATCCTCGCTGGCAAAGATGTTGTTGCCTTCTTTATCGAGAATCGAAATGTGCACGTGCAGACCATTACCCGCCTGGCCCGGATACGGCTTGGCCATGAAGGTGGTGTCCATCTCGTGGTCGTAGGCGATGTTCTTCACCAGACGCTTGAGCAGGACCGCGTAGTCGCACGCCTTGATCGGGTCAGCCACGTGATGCAGGTTGACTTCGAACTGCGCCGGGGCACTTTCCTTGACGATGGCGTCAGCCGGGATGCCCTGCTCTTTCGCGCCTTCGAGGATGTCTTGCAGGCAGTCGACGTATTCGTCGAGGTCGTCGATCAGGTACACCTGGGTCGACATCGGACGCTTGCCGGACACCGGCGAACGTGGCGATTGCGGACGACCGTTCACGTTGTCCTGGTCGATCAGGTAGAACTCCAGTTCGAACGCCGCGCAGATGGTCAGGCCCATGTCGTCGAACTTGCGCACGATATTGGCCAGCACTTCCCGCGGGTCGGCGAAGAATGGCTCGCCTTCGAGTTCGTGCATGGTCATCAGCAGTTGCGCAGTCGGGCGCTTCTGCCAGGGTTCGATGCTCAGGGTGCCCGGGATTGGGTAGCAGATCCGGTCGGAGTCGCCGATGTCCAGACCCAGGCCGGTGCTTTCCACCGTGGAGCCATTGATGTCCAGAGCAAACAGAGACGCCGGCAGGTTGATGCCTTTCTCGTAAACCTTATGAAGACTGGTGCGCTCGATGCGCTTGCCGCGCACCACACCGTTCATATCCGCAATCAGAAGGTCGACGTACAAAACCTCAGGATGTTTCTTAAGGAATGCGTTTGCTTCGTTGAGTTGAACGGCACGCAGAGGGACCGACATGATGCACCTATTTTTTACTGTTAATTATTATGTTCACCGCCCTTTCACGAGCCCAGTCAATCCGAAAGGCAAAGTGAAGTCAATAGCGAACACCTGGCCTTTCAGCGTTTATTTTCGGGCCTCTCAGAAGGACGAGAGTGCCATATACGCCCTCAAACACGCGTAAAGCCTGAAGATCGGACGCACGGCGTTTAGAATTTTTTACATGAGAGTTGTTAATTAAAATCAACAAGGCTAAGCTCCGGAAAAGCTCGTTCAAGTGTGAAACTTCGAGGTGATAAAAATGGCACTCAAGCCATTGATCGGCGTTACTGCGTGCGTCAAACAGATTGGCCTGCACCCCTACCACATCAGCGGTGACAAGTACTTGCGTGCTGTCAGCGTTGCGGCGCTGGGGCTGCCTGTCGTTATTCCTTCATTGGCTGAACTGACCGAAATCGATGACCTGCTGCCGCAGCTCGACGGTCTGTTGCTGACCGGCTCGCCGTCGAACGTGGAACCCTTCCACTATCAAGGCCCCGACAGCGCCCCCGGCACGGATCATGATCCGGCACGGGATGCCACCACCCTTCCCCTGATCCGCGCAGCCATTGCCGCCGGCGTTCCGGTCCTCGGCATCTGCCGTGGCTTCCAGGAAATGAACGTGGCGTTCGGTGGCAGCCTGCATCAGAAAGTCCATGAACTCCCCGGTTTCCTTGATCACCGTGAGGCCAACCATCCGGACCTGGCCGTGCAATACGCTCCCGCTCACGCGGTGAATGTGCAGCCCGGTGGCGTGTTCGAAGCGCTGGACCTGCCAGCGGCATTCCAGGTCAATTCGATTCACAGCCAGGGCATCGACCGCCTCGCGCCCGGCCTGCGCGCCGAAGCCGTCGCGCCCGATGGCCTGATCGAAGCGATCTCGGTCGAGCACAGCAAGGCCTTCGCCCTCGGCGTGCAATGGCACCCGGAATGGCAAGTGCTGGATAACCCTCCTTACTTGAGTATTTTCCAGGCATTCGGCGAAGCCTGCCGGCAACGGGCGGCACTGCGTCACTCGAGCTGACGACCTGACACCCACATTCAACGATTGACTGCCCACCGCGAGCGGGCAGGCGCTTGTGCGTGCCCCGCCCGCGAAAACAACACACTGCAATAACAACAAGTACTACCAGGCAGCCAGGACGGCGGCGCCGAATAAACCCGGGGTGGGAAACGCAATTCCCTGTAGGAGCGAGCCTGCTCGCGATGGATGTCCGGACACCGCGGGCATTCAGACTGCCAGCGTCATCGTTGGCGACCATCGCGAGCAGGCTCGCTCCTACAAGGGATCAGCGCGGACCGGCTTCACGGGTTTGCAATCCACTATTAAGCCGGGCCGTGTTGGCCGGGCGACTGAAACCTGTTGGGAGTTTCACATGGCAAACGCCTCCAGCATCTACAGGAAGGCTCTTGAAGGTCACYAGGCACCGAAAAAGGTATTGGTGAAAATCGATCGCGTCACCAAGAAGTTCGACGAAACCACCGCCGTGGACGATGTGTCCCTGGAAATCCACCAGGGTGAAATCTTCGCCCTGCTCGGTGGCTCCGGTTCCGGCAAATCGACCCTGCTGCGCATGCTCGCCGGCTTCGAGCGCCCGACCGAAGGCCGGATTCTGCTCGACGGTGTCGACATCACCGACATGCCGCCGTACGAACGACCGATCAACATGATGTTCCAGTCCTACGCGCTGTTCCCGCACATGACGGTGGCGCAGAACATCGCCTTCGGCCTCAAGCAGGACCGTTTGCCAGCGGCCGAAATCGAAGCCCGTGTGCAGGAGATGCTGCGCCTGGTGCACATGACCCAGTACGCCAAGCGCAAACCGCACCAACTGTCCGGCGGCCAGCGTCAGCGCGTGGCCCTGGCCCGTTCCCTGGCCAAGCGTCCGAAGCTGCTGCTGCTCGACGAACCGATGGGCGCACTGGATAAAAAGCTGCGTTCGCAGATGCAGCTTGAGCTGGTGGAGATCATCGAGCGCGTCGGCGTGACCTGCGTGATGGTGACCCACGACCAGGAAGAGGCCATGACCATGGCCGAACGCATCGCGATCATGCACCTGGGCTGGATCGCCCAGATCGGCAGCCCGGTCGACATCTATGAAGCACCGGTCAGCCGCATGGTCTGCGAGTTCATCGGCAACGTGAACGCCTTCGACGGCACCGTTGTAGAAGACCTGGAAGGTCACGCGATCATCCACAGCAAGGATTTGGAGCAGAAGATCTACGTCGGTCACGGCGTCAGCACTTCGGTGCAGGACAAGTCGGTTACCTACGCGATCCGTCCGGAAAAATTGCTGGTCAGCACCGTCAAGCCCGAGCACCGCTACAACTGGTCCAGCGGCAAGGTGCATGACATCGCCTACCTCGGCGGCCACTCGGTGTTCTACGTCGAGCTGCCCGGCGGCAAGATCGTCCAGTCGTTCATGGCCAACGCCGAACGCCGTGGTGCGCGCCCGACCTGGGACGATCAGGTCTACGTGTGGTGGGAAGACGACAGCGGCGTGGTACTGCGCGCATGAAAACCTTCAATCAGCAATTTCTGAGACTGGTCCCCAGCGGGCGCAAGCTCGTCATCGGGATTCCATTCATCTGGCTGTTCCTGTTCTTCATGCTGCCGTTCTTCCTGGTGATGAAGATCAGCTTCTCGGAAGCAGCCCTGGCCATTCCGCCGTACTCGGAGATCTACACCTTCGCCGAGCAAAAATTTCAGCTGCTGTTGAACCTCGGTAACTACAGCCTGCTGACCCAGGACGAACTGTACATCTCGGCGTACCTCGGCTCGTTGAAAGTAGCGTTGCTCAGCACGATGATGTGCCTGGTGATCGGTTTCCCGATGGCCTACGCGATTACCAAGGCCAACAAGGAAGCGCAAAACGTCCTGCTGCTGTTGATCATGATGCCTACCTGGACCGCGATCCTGATCCGCGTTTACGCGTGGATGGGCATCCTCAGCAACAACGGTTTGCTCAACGCATTCTTGATGTGGACCGGGCTGACCTCGGCGCCGATCGAGATCCTCAACACCAACACCGCCGTCTACATCGGGGTCGTTTACGCCTACCTGCCGTTCATGGTGTTGCCGCTGTACGCCAACCTGGTCAAGCACGATGGCAGCCTGCTGGAAGCCGCGTCGGACCTGGGTTCGAGCAACTTCAACAGCTTCTGGAAAATCACCGTGCCGTTGGCCAGGAACGGCATCATCGCCGGCTGCATGCTGGTGTTCATTCCGGTGGTCGGTGAGTTCGTGATTCCGGAACTGCTGGGCGGCCCGGAAACCCTGATGATCGGCCGTGTGTTGTGGCAAGAGTTCTTCAACAACCGCGACTGGCCGGTGGCGTCTGCCCTGGCGGTGGTGATGCTGTTGATCCTGATTGTGCCGATTCTGCTGTTCAACCGCAGCCAGGCCAAAGAGATGGAGGCACGGGGATGAAACGCTTCGGATTTTCAAAGTTCATGCTGATTTTCGGCCTGTCGTTTATCTACCTGCCGATGCTGATTCTGGTGATTTACTCGTTCAACGCATCCAAGTTGGTGACGGTGTGGGGTGGCTGGTCGATCAAGTGGTACGCCGGTTTGCTCGACAACAGCCAGCTGATGGGCTCGGTGGGGCGCTCGCTGGAAATCGCCTGCTACACCGCCGTCGCAGCAGTCGCACTAGGGACGTTAGCCGCGTTCGTCCTGACTCGCGTTACCCGCTTCAAGGGCCGCACGCTGTTCGGCGGCCTGGTCACCGCGCCGCTGGTGATGCCTGAGGTGATCACTGGTCTGTCGCTGTTGCTGCTGTTCGTGGCCATGGCGCAATTGATCGGCTGGCCGCAGGAACGCGGCATCGTCACCATCTGGATCGCCCACACCACCTTTTGTGCGGCCTACGTGGCGGTGGTAGTCTCCGCCCGCCTTCGCGAACTGGACCTGTCCATCGAAGAAGCGGCCATGGACCTGGGTGCGAAGCCATTCAAGGTGTTTTTCCTGATCACCATTCCGATGATCGCGCCGTCTCTGGCGGCCGGCGGCATGATGTCCTTCGCCCTGTCGCTGGATGACCTGGTGCTGGCGAGCTTCGTGTCGGGTCCGGGTTCCACGACCCTGCCGATGGAAGTGTTCTCGGCGGTGCGTCTGGGCGTGAAACCCGAGATCAACGCCGTGGCCAGCCTGATCCTGTTGGCGGTGTCCATCGTGACCTTCATGGTCTGGTTCTTCAGCCGCCGTGCCGAAGAAAGCCGCAAGCGCGCGATCCAGGAAGCCATGGACCAGACCACCAGCGAATCCTGGCAACAACCTAAAAAGCAAATGGCAGAAGCGACTGCCTAGTGCCGCCCCTGTAGGAGCGAGCTCGCGATGGACGTTAACGATAACGCGTGTTGTCTGGATGAACGCGTCGCCCTCAGGTCCATCGTCGGATCGCCGCCCGGAGCAAGCTCGCTCCTACAAAGGAGCACTCTTGCCACAAATGTTTGCCGTGTGATTTGGAATAAATAAGAAATGGAGTTGTACCGATGAAAATGTTTGGCAGGACTCTGCTGACACTGTCCTTATTGGGCGCAATCGCCACTGGCGCCCAGGCCAATGACAAGGTTCTGCGCGTCTATAACTGGTCGGATTACATTGGCCCGGATACCGTCAAGAAGTTCGAGGACGAGACCGGCATCCAGGTGACCTACGATGTCTTCGACAGCAACGAAACCCTTGAGGCACGCCTGCTGGCAGGTAAATCCGGCTACGACATCGTGGTGCCGTCCAACAGCTTCCTGGCCAAGCAGATCAAGGCCGGTGTCTATCAGGAACTGGACAAATCGAAGCTGTCGAACTGGAAAAACCTCAATCCGGTGCTGCTGAAAAACGCCTCCGCGAGCGATCCCGAAAACGCCCACGCCATCCCGTACATGTGGGGCTCGATCGGCATCGGTTTCAACCCGCAGAAGGTCAAGGAAGTGCTCGGCGCCAATGCCCCGACCAATTCCTGGGACTTGCTGTTCAAACCGGAAAACGCCGAGAAGCTCAAGGCCTGCGGCATCAGTTTCCTCGATTCGCCCACTGAAATGCTCCCGACCGCCCTGCACTATCTGGGCTACCCGGTGAACGATCAGGACAAACAGCACATCGCCCAAGCCCAGGCGCTGTTCATGAAGATTCGCCCGAACGTGGCGTACTTCCATTCGTCGAAATACATCTCGGACCTGGCCAACGGCAACATCTGCGTGGCCGTGGGTTACTCAGGCGACGTGCTGCAGGCCAAGGCCCGCGCCCAGGAAGCCGGGGACAAGGTGAAGATCGACTACAGCATCCCGAAAGAAGGCGCCGCCAGTTTCTACGACATGCTCGCCATCCCCCGCGATGCCGCCAACGTCGAGAACGCTTACCTGTTCATGAACTTCCTGATGCGCCCCGACGTGATTGCCGACATCACCAACAATATCGGCTACAGCAACGCCAACGCGGCGGCCACGCCGTTGGTGGATGAAGCCATCCGTAACGATCCGGGCTCCTACCCGCCGGAAGCGGTAATGGCCACGCTCTATGCCGTGCCGGACCAGCCGATTGCCATCCAGCGGATCATGACCCGTGGCTGGACCAAGGTGAAACTCGGCCAGTAATTCACTCAATTGATCTACTGAGTCTGACATTGCCATCGCGAGCAAGCTCGCTCCCACAGGTACCGCATGTACCTTGAAGTTCGCGCTATCCCTGTGGGAGCGAGCTTGCTCGCGATGAGGCCAGAACCTCCAGCACACATTTCAGCTTTACCCATTTCCGTTCACGCAGCGTCTTACCACCGCTGCCTCTCCTGCAAGTAGAACGGTCTCACCTGGCTCTCTCGGTTCAGGTGAAGTTTGGCGCCCATGGGCGCCTTTTTTATTGGGGATCAATCAACGGCCATTCGGCCAGCGCCCGATAGCGTCCCTTGTGGGATTCGAACAGAGTGAATCGATCAGCCCGCAGGAAGAACTCAGGCGGTGTCGCGGACTCCGGCACCGACGCCCGATACTGCCGTGCCAGGGTCAGGTGCGGACGGTATTCCCTTGGTGCTTCCTCCAGACCGAACGGCAACATCGCCTGCTCCAGGGCATACACCAGGCGCAGCAATGCCGGGGGCGCCTGCTGCGGCGCTAGCACCAACGCCCCTGCCCTGCGCCACACGTCCAGCCGATCCAGCACCACCGTCAAGCGCTCGCCCGGTGTACGGATGGACGCCGCAGCGTTGCAGAGCTCGGCGATCTGCGCCACACCCACCGCCCCCAAAAACTTCAGCGTCAGGTGAAAGTTTTCCGCCGGCACCGGCCGTCCGTTGCGCAGTTGCAGCGCACTGCGCCACTGGGCAATATCCCGGCGCAGGGCGGGGGCGCAGTTCAGCGCAAAGAACAGGCGCTTGAACGGCTCGCGGGTTTCGTCGTTCATGCCGGACACCTCCTGGGAAGACTGCCAGAGTGTACTCAACACTCGCGTACCGGCCAGCGCATTTCTGGCGCCACGGGGCATGCGAGTTATAGTTTCAGCATCCCGAAATACCGGAGGGGACCATGCGACAGATCATCAGCAAGGAACCATGGTGGGCCAGACCGCCCGAGCCAGGCCAGGATGAACTCAAGCTGGAATGGGGCTGGCTGGTGCATTACAGCGAAGGCGAGCCGCGCTTCGAGTTCATCCGCGAGCGGCCGACGGACGACGAGATCCGCCAGCGCAAGAGTTGCAGGATCACCCCGACGCCGGAGTGATCCCGCGTGCAGCGTCAGGCCTGGAGGAGCACTTCGAACCCGCCGTAGACCATGCGCTGGCCATCGAAGGGCATTGGATTGACGTCCGGTTTCATGCGCGGGTCCTGCATCATCCTGCCCATTCCGGCATTGCGGGTGGCCTTGTCAGGCCAGATGATCCAGCCAAAGGCAACGGTTTCGCCTTCCTTGAGCTTCACCGACATTGGAAACGAGGTGACCTTGCCTTCCGGGACATCCTCGCCCCAGCATTCGACCACGCTCAAGGCACCGTTTTCCTTGAAGACCAAGGCGGCGACTTTGGCGTGCATGATGTATTGCTCACGGTTGGCGGTGGGTACGGCAGCGATGAATCCATCGACGTAAGACATGCGTTTTTCTCCTTGGGTCATGGGGTGTGCTGCAGGTTAGTCGGTTGCGCTGGCGTCCGATCGACAGTGCCGGCGCTCAAACCGACCGGCGGTTGTGCGCTGCCGCCCAGGCTGCCTTCGATCTGCGCCGCCATGTAAAGCGTGGCGGCCATGACGCCGCTGGTCGGGTCCTGCACCAGTTTGAGCCAGGCCTTGTCGAAGGTATTGCCCAGGCTACGGCGAATCAGCGCCTCGCTATCGGGCCGGTCAAAGGCCTGGATGAATGCGCGAATGCCAGCCACCCCTAGCGTGATCAAGCCACCGGCCAGTTTCCCGGTCGCTGCGGCCACGGCGCTGGCGGCCCCGCGCGGGGCCATCTCGGCTTCCATCCGCCGGCTGGCGCGCCTGGCCACCGGCGCCATCGCGGTGTCGGTCGAGCCCACCCCCTTGTTGCCACCGGCCCTATGGACTTTGTCGATCAGCGCGGCGAAGGCCGGCAAGGAGTTCAGCGGTTCGGTGTGCACGATCTGGTACAACGAGGCGTCCCTCGTCGGCGGAGGCCCGAGGGCGATGGCCGGGACTTTCTGGATGCGCCCGTTGAGCTGGGGCATCGGCACGCCGTTGCGGCTGGAGATTTTCTGCAGCTCTTCCTTGAGGATGTCGACATAGAACGCCGCTGCCAGGCCGAGAATCGCATCGGGATCGAGTTCCACGGCCGCCGGGGCCAGGACCTTCTCCTGATAGGCTTCGAGCAGGTACGCCGCCAGGCGTTTTTCCACGGCGTCCTGCTCACCCTTGGCGCTGATGGTGTACCAGCTGACCTTCATCGACAGCCATTCCTGGGTCCAGTAACTGCTGAACCACGGAATGAAATTCTGCTCGGTCAATTCATAGACCCGTGTGCGCCAGTAATCCATGGCGCCGCGGGCGTAGATTTTGGCCTGCTCGGTGGCCGTCTGCGAGGCGGTGACGATCTCCCGGTCCACTTGTTGCCAGGTGCTGGCAGGAACGATGACCGGTGCCACTTCCACCGGCGCACGCACAGGCGTGGCACACCCCGCCAACACCACCAGCACGGCAATGATCAGCGAACGCAGGTTCAAGATGGCGGCTTCCTGAAGTGGGTACCGGGCGAAATGCCCGACACGCGAAACTTTGGGCATAAGTATAGGTGGCGATGTCCCGGAGCCCGTGAAAAGGCCCGCATCAACAGAGAAAAAACCACCATCACTTGCATCGATATTCACCATCGCCGCGATTGCCTTCCGCTTGATGGCCGTCAGCGTAGGATCAATCCCAAGCCAACACGAAACCCCGAATCGGAGGGGGACATCATGCTGATCCATCTGCTGACCTGCCTGGCCCTGACGGCTTTCACTTTGGGCGTATTTTCCTGGTACGTCCTGAGCGAGGAGCAAACATCATGATTCACACCGTCACCCTCGCCGTGCGTTTTCCGGTGTTCGGCAACAATTTCTACGCGCAGAAATTCGAGTCTCGTAAAGAGTTGACTCTGCTGTTCGACGAGAAGTTCGAGGCGTTGCTGATCCCGGCAGCCGATCATCACTTCAGCAACGAAGTGGTCGGGCTCAATGATCAGTTCCGTTTTTTGAATGACGTGCTGGTCGAGCATCTGCTGGATGTCGAGCTGGCAAAAGGCTCGGCCCGTTCGTTCGGGTTCTGACAGCGACCGCCGGTCGCCCGGGCTCACAACGTTCGCTGGCTATTGCCAATCCCCTTGGCAATATCGATCCCCCAATCCATCGCCGCTTCCATGTCCAGCATGTGCGGCCGTGGATCATGGTTTTCATCGATGGCCGAGCCGTCCGGCCGATAGACACCGATGAACATGCCCAACGAACCGTCCTTCAATATCTCGGCCTTAACCTTGATGTTGCATCCGTTCGATAGCGTTTCCTTGTGCTCCATATGGCGCTCGGTCATGACTGCATTGCTCCCCTGACTGAATTCAAACCCTACTGGCCATGCTAGCTCAGCCCCCGGAACTGCGCCGATTGGCAGGACCGGAGGCCTGCACTGACAGCGGCGCAATGCCACCTATACTGAAGTCCACCTCCCCTCAGGGGATCTGCATGCCCAACAATAAAAAGCAGAGGTGGAACATGGTCTGGCAGCAAGTCTACGATCCGTTCGGTAACCCGGTGCTTTCAACATTCATGGCGGCTGTGCCGGTGGTGGTGATGCTGGCGTCCCTGGCGTTCTTTCATGTCAAGGCGCACCTGGCGGCATTGCTCGCCCTGGTTTCGGCCTTGCTGATCGCGATTTTCGCCTTCGGCATGCCGGCGAACATGGCGGGTACCGCAGCGCTGTTCGGTGCAGCCAACGGTCTGCTGCCGATTGGCTGGATTGTGTTGAACATCATCTTCCTGCACCGCCTGACCACCGAGAACGGCTCGTTCAAGGTGTTGCAAGACTCCCTGGCGCGCATCACCGATGACCGACGCCTGCAATTACTCCTGATCGCCTTCTGCTTCGGTGCGTTTTTCGAAGGCGCGGCCGGCTTCGGTACGCCGGTGGCGGTGACCGGGGCGATTCTGATCGGGCTGGGCTTTTCGCCGCTTGCCGCGTCGGGGCTGGCGCTGATCGCCAACACCGCCCCCGTGGCGTTCGGTGCCCTCGGCACGCCGATCATCACCCTGGCCAGGGTGACCGGGCTGGATGAAATGGAGCTGTCGATGATGGTCGGCCGGCAGTTGCCGTTCTTCTCGGTGCTGGTGCCGTTCTGGCTGATCTGGGCCTTTGCCGGCTGGCGCAAGATGCTGGAAGTCTGGCCGGCGATCCTGGTGGCCGGGGTCAGTTTTGCCGTGCCGCAGTTCCTGGTGTCCAACTATCACGGGCCGATGCTGGTGGATGTGATCGCCGCGCTGATTTCCATGGCCTGCCTGACTGGTTTCCTCAAGGTTTGGAAACCGGCCACGGTGCACACCTCGGCTGCGCTGTCCGGCCGGGTCGATAATTCGAAGATCGACGCCGAACACGACGAAAAGCCCGTACCGACTGCAACCTTCGCCAATGAGGCGAACCCGGCAGTGATGCGCGCGTGGATGCCATGGATCATCCTCACGATCTTCGTGTTCATCTGGGGTACGCAAGGCTTCAAAAACACCTTCGACACCCGTCCGGCGATTGACCCGCAAACCAGCTCAGCCAAGCTCGACCCTCAGGGCAAACCGCTGCGCGAGGCGAACCCGGTGTTCGCGCCGGTCCTGATCTTCACCACCCTGCACTTGCAAGTCGAGAAAGTCCCGCCCGTGGTGCCTGCGCCGAAAACCGAAGAGGCGGTGTACAAGTTCACCTGGTTCACCGCCACCGGCAGCGGCATTCTGCTGGCGGCGATCGTCGGCGGCTTGCTGATGGGTTACTCGATCCCGCAATTGATTCGCCAGTACCTGCGCACCCTGTGGGTGGTGCGCTACTCGCTGACCACTATTGCGGCGATGCTCGGTCTTGGCTTCCTCACCCGCTACTCGGGCCTGGATGCGACCATGGGCCTGGCCTTCGCCGCGACGGGCATCTTCTATCCGATGTTCGGTACCTTGCTCGGCTGGCTCGGCGTGGCGTTGACCGGTTCGGACACGGCTTCCAACGTGCTGTTCGGCGGCTTGCAACGAGTGACGTCCGAGCAGTTGGGCATGAGCCCGGTGTTGATGGCCGCCGCCAACAGCTCCGGCGGGGTCATGGGCAAGATGGTCGATGCCCAGTCGATCGTGGTTGCCTCCACCGCCACCCGCTGGTACGGCCATGAAGGGGAAATCCTGCGCTACGTGTTCTTCCACTCGGTCGTGCTGGCGATTCTGGTCGGTGGCCTGGTGACGTTGCAGGCCTATGTCGCGCCGTTCAGCCACATGGTGGTGGGCGGGCATTGAATCGAATACAAGCGTAATTCTGCGTAAACCTGATCCACGCCCGGGTTAACCACCCGGGCGTGGCGTACTGCACACCCAAATCCCTGTGGGAGCGAGCTTGCTCGCGATGGCGGAGTGTCATTCAACATAGATGTCGACTGTTCTGCCGCYATCGCGAGCAAGCTCGCTCCCACATTAGTAGACGGTGGTTTATTGAATGAATCGTCCGTCGAGCAGACAACGATCCCATGGACAGCTGAGCTTTGCGGACCAATGATTAATACAGTGGACCGCGAAAACAGACCTCATGTAACAACAGAACGAGTGTCGAGCGCCGATGAACATTCTCTACGATGAACGCGTTGACGGTGCCTTGCCCGGCGTCGACAAACGGGCGCTGTTGCAGGCCCTGCAAACCCGCTTGCCGAATCTGGAAATCCTGCATCAGCAGGAGGAACTCAGGCCCTACGAATGCGACGGACTGTCGGCCTATCGCACCACGCCGATGCTGGTGGTGTTGCCCCGCTATATCGACGAAGTGCAAGGGGTGCTGCGCGTCTGCCATGAGCTGCACGTCCCCGTGGTGGCCCGTGGCGCGGGCACCGGTTTGTCCGGCGGGGCGCTGCCCCTGGAGAAAGGCGTGCTGCTGGTGATGGCGCGCTTCAACAACATCCTGGGCATCGACCCCGCCGCCCGTACCGCACGGGTTCAGCCCGGCGTGCGCAATCTGGCGATTTCCCAGGCGGCGGCACCCTTCGGCCTGTATTACGCGCCCGACCCTTCCTCGCAAATCGCCTGCTCCATCGGCGGCAACGTCGCGGAAAATGCCGGTGGCGTGCATTGCCTGAAGTACGGCCTGACCGTGCACAACGTGCTCAAGGTCGACATCCTTACCGTCGATGGCGAGCATTTGAGCCTGGGCTCCAATGCCCTCGACTCTCCCGGTTTCGACCTGCTGGCGCTGATCAACGGATCCGAAGGTTTGCTCGGGGTAATTACCGAGGTCACGGTCAAGCTGCTGCCCAAACCGCAGACCGCCAAAGTGCTGTTGGCAGCGTTCGATTCCGTGGAAAAAGCCGGGCGCGCGGTCGGCGACATCATCGCCGCCGGCATCATCCCCGGCGGCCTGGAAATGATGGACAACCTGGCCATCCGCGCCGCCGAGGATTTTATCCACGCCGGTTATCCGGTGGACGCCGAGGCCATTCTGCTGTGCGAACTCGATGGCGTCGAAGCCGATGTCTCTGATGACTGCGACCGGGTGCGCCAGGTACTGCAACAGGCCGGCGCGACTGAGTTGCGCCAGGCGAAGGACGAAGCCGAGCGCGTGCGTTTCTGGGCCGGACGCAAGAATGCCTTCCCGGCGGTGGGCCGCCTCTCGCCGGACTATTACTGCATGGACGGCACCATCCCCCGTCGTGAATTGCCCGGCGTGCTGCGCGCCATCGCCGAACTCTCGAACGAATACGGCCTGCGAGTGGCCAACGTGTTCCATGCCGGCGACGGCAACATGCATCCGCTGATTCTGTTCGACGCCAATCAACCCGGTGAACTCGATCAAGCCGAAGCCCTGGGCGGCAAGATTCTGGAGTTGTGCGTGAAAGTCGGCGGCAGTATCACCGGTGAACACGGCGTGGGGCGCGAGAAGATCAATCAGATGTGCGCGCAGTTCAACAGCGATGAGCTGACCCTGTTCCATGCCATCAAGGCCGCCTTCGACCCCGGCGGCATGCTCAACCCCGGCAAGAACATTCCGACCCTGCACCGCTGCGCGGAATTCGGTGCCATGCACGTGCATGGCGGTCAACTGCCCTTCCCTGAGCTGGAGCGTTTCTGATGCGCCGCCCTGAAGATTTCGATGACAGCCCGTCACTGCTGGCACAGGTCAATCAGGCGCTGGAAAACGCCACGCCGTTGCGCATCCAGGGCTCCAACAGCAAGGGCTTCCTCGGGCGCACCACGGCCGGGGAAATTCTCGACACCCGCGCGCACCGGGGCATCGTCAGTTACGACCCGACCGAGCTGGTGATCACCGTCCGCTGCGGCACGCCGTTGTCGGAACTGGCGCAAGTGCTGGACGCCGCGCAACAGATGCTGCCCTGCGAACCGCCGTCCTTTGGCGATGGCGCCACCGTCGGCGGTATGATCGCCTGCGGGCTGTCCGGGCCACGGCGCCCGTGGGTCGGTTCGGTGCGGGATTTCGTTCTCGGCACGCGGGTCATCACAGGGCAAGGCAAGCTGTTGCGCTTCGGTGGCGAGGTGATGAAAAACGTCGCCGGCTACGACCTGTCGCGTCTGATGGCCGGCAGTTATGGCAGCCTCGGGCTGATCGCCGAAGTTTCCCTCAAAGTGCTGCCAAGACCCCGGCAAGCCTTGAGCATCAGCCTGGAAATGGACGCCGAGCGGGCCTTGCTGCGCCTGGCGGAATGGGGCCAGCAGCCGCTGCCGATCAGCGCCGCCTGCCACGACGGTTCACGCCTGCACCTTCGGCTTGAGGGCGGTGAAGGTTCGGTGGCGGCGGCCCATGAGCGCCTCGGTGGTGAGCAGTTGGACGCTTCCTGGTGGGACGATCTCAACGAACAGCGCTTGAGTTTCTTCGATGAAGACCAGCCGCTTTGGCGCCTTTCACTGCCGCACAACACGCCTCGTCTGTCGCTGCCAGGTCGCCAGTTGATCGATTGGGGTGGCGCCCAGCGCTGGCTGAAATCCGATGCCGACGCGGCGTTCATCCGCCAGGTGGTCGACGAGGTCGGCGGCCATGCCACCTGCTTCAGCCACGGCCTGACCGACACCCCGTTCCATCCGCTGCCGCCAGCGCTGATGCGCTATCACCGCAACCTGAAACAACAACTTGATCCACGGGGCATCTTCAACCCCGGACGCCTGTACGCGGAGCTTTGAACCATGCAGACGACCTTGAGTGAAAGCGCCAGCCAACTGCCCCGCGCCGCAGAAGCCGAAAGCATCCTGCGCACCTGCGTGCACTGCGGGTTCTGCAATGCCACGTGCCCGACCTATCAATTGCTCGGCGATGAACTGGACGGACCACGAGGCCGCATCTACCTGATCAAGCAAGTGCTGGAAGGCAACGAGGTCACGCAAAAGACCCAGCAGCACCTGGATCGCTGCCTGTCGTGCCGCAACTGCGAAACCACCTGCCCGTCGGGCGTCGACTACCACAACCTGCTGGACATCGGTCGCGCGGTGGTCGATGCGGCGGTGCCGCGCCCCCTCGGTCAGCGTCTGTTGCGCGAGGGGTTGCGTCAGACCGTGCCCCATCCAGAGCTGTTCAAGAGCCTGGTCAATAGCGGTCAGGTGTTCCGCGCGTTACTGCCCGGCACCCTGCAAAGCAAGTTGCCGCGCAATGTCTACCCGGCCAAGCCGCGGCCCATGACCCTGCGTGAGCGTCAGGTGCTGATGCTCGAAGGTTGCGTGCAGCCCAGCCTGTCGCCCAACACCAATGCCGCGGCGGCGCGGGTACTGGACCGGTTGGGGATCAGCGTCATCGCGACCCGCGAAGCCGGTTGCTGCGGCGCCGTGGACTACCACCTTGGCGCCCAGGTCGCCGGCCTCGATCGCGCCCGGCGCAACATCGACGCGTGGTGGCCGGGCATCGAAAAAGGCGCCGAAGCGATTGTGCAGACGGCCAGCGGTTGCGGCGCCTTCATCAAGGATTACGGCCACCTGCTCGCCAGCGACCCGGCCTATGCCGACAAGGCAAAAAAGGTCAGCGAACTGGCCCGGGACCTGGTGGAAGTGTTGCGCGACGAGCCACTGGAAAAACTTGGCATTCACGCCTCGCAACGCCTGGCCTTCCATTGCCCCTGCACCTTGCAGCACGGACAGAAACTCGGCGGTGCCGTGGAGGCGCTGCTGACCGGCCTCGGTTTCAACCTGACGTCCGTCCCCGACGGGCATCTGTGCTGCGGCTCGGCGGGCACCTATTCGCTGACCCAGCCCGAACTGTCGCGACAACTGCGCGACAACAAGCTCAACGCCCTGGAAAGCGGCCATCCCGAGGTGATTGTCACAGCCAACATCGGCTGCCAGACGCACCTCGACGGCGCGGGCCGAACCCCGGTGCGCCACTGGATCGAACTGGTCGAAGCCGCCCTGCCTTAACCGAATCCTGGAGATACCCATGAACAGCAAAGCCGTCCTGAGCCAAGCCGAAGTCAGCCAGATCCTTGCCGCCGCCCGCGCCGAAGCACAGGCCAATCAATGGGCCGTGACCATAGTGGTGGTCGATGACGGCGGCCACCCGCTGGCCCTCGAACGCCTCGACGGCTGCGCGCCGGGCAGCGCGTACATCGCCACCGAAAAGGCCCGGACCTCAGCCCTCGGGCGGCGTGAAACGAAAAGCTATGAGGACATGGTCAACGCCGGGCGCTACGCTTTCCTGTCAGCACCGTTGCTGACTTCGCTTGAAGGTGGCGTACCGATTGTCTTCGATGGCCAGGTGATTGGCGCTGTCGGCGTGTCGGGGGTCAAGCCCGAACAGGATGCGCAAGTGGCCAAGGCCGGGGCGCAGAACCTGAAATGAACAGAATGCATACCAAACATCCACCATAGATCCCTGTGGGAGCGAGCTTGCTCGCGATGGCGGAGTGTCATTCAACATAGATGTCGAGCCGAGAGGAGTTGCAGCAATGACCCGCCTAACTGCCAAAGACTTCGCCCCTGAACTGCTGGAACTGTACGACTACTACGCCCACGGCAAGATCAACCGCCGGGAGTTTCTCGACCGCGCGGCATTATTCACCTTCGGCGGATTGACGGCTGGAGCCCTGCTCGCCGCGCTAAGCCCCAACTACGCGCTGGCCGAGCAGGTCGAGTTCACCGATCCGGACATTCTTGCCGAGTACATCACCTACCCCTCGCCCAAGGGCCACGGCGAGGTTCGCGGTTATCTGGTGCGTCCGGCCAAGGCCACCGGCAAGGTGCCGGCGGTGGTGGTCGTGCACGAAAACCGCGGGCTCAACCCCTACATCGAAGACGTGGCCCGGCGTCTGGCCAAGGCCGGTTTCATCGCCCTCGCCCCTGACGGCCTGAGTTCGGTCGGCGGTTATCCCGGCAATGACGACAAGGGCCGCGAACTGCAGGCCACGGTCGACCCGGAAAAGCTGATGAACGACTTTTTCGCCGCCGTCGAGTGGATGATGAAACACCCCGCCGCCACTGGAAAAGTCGGCATCACCGGGTTCTGCTACGGCGGTGGCGTGGCCAATGCCGCTGCCGTGGCCTATCCGGAACTGGGTGCCGCCGTGTCGTTTTATGGCCGTCAGCCAACGGCCGAGGAAGTGCCACGGATCAAGGCACCGGTGATGCTGCACTACGGCGAACTGGATACGCGGATCAACGAAGGCTGGCCGGCCTATGAGAAAGCGTTGAAGGCCGGGGGCAAGACCTATGTGGCCTACATTTATCCGGGCTGCAATCATGGCTTTCACAATGATTCGACGCCGCGTTATGACGAGGCGGCGGCGAAGCTGGCGTGGGAGCGGACGTTGGGGTGGTTTAAAAAGTATCTGGTTTGAATAAAAATTCTGGGCCAGCAGGACTGGCCCCATCGCGAGCAAGCTCGCTCCCACAGGGACCGAGTCGAAGCACATATCTGTGAACGACTCAGGAACCTGTGGGAGCGAGCTTGCTCGCGATGGCGATCTCACGGCTGGTGACTACTTCGGCTGAGCCACCGTCCGCAGATACGGCTTCAGGGTCTTGAAGCCATCCGGATACTTCTTCTTCGCGTCTTCGTCAGACACCGAGGTCGGGATGATCACGTCTTCACCCGGCCGCCAGTTCACTGGCGTGGCGACGGTGTGTTTGGCATTGAGTTGCAGGGAATCGAGCAGGCGCAGCACTTCATCGAAGTTGCGCCCGGCGCTCATCGGGTAGATCAGCATGGCCTTGACCTTCTTGTCCGGTCCGACGATGAACACCGAACGCACCGTGGCGTTGTCCACCGCCGTGCGCGCGCCGCCGCTGGCATTGGGGTGGATCATGTCGTAGAGCTTGGCCACCACCAGGTTTTCGTCGCCGATCAGCGGATAGTTGATCGCCGTGCCCTGAGTCTCGGCGATGTCACCGACCCAACGGTTATGGTCACTGACCGGGTCGACGCTGAGCCCGACAACCTTGGTGTTGCGCTTGTCGAATTCCGGCTTGAGTTTGGCCAGGTAGCCCAGTTCGGTGGTGCACACCGGGGTGAAATCCTTGGGATGGGAAAACAGGATGGCCCACCCATCGCCGATCCATTGGTGAAAGTTGAGGGTACCTTCAGTGGTGTCGGCGGTGAAATCCGGTGCTTCGTCGCCAATGCGGATAGCCATGTTCGATCTCCTTGCAGTGATGGACAGGGACGCCGTCAGGGCAGCGAATGCGCTTTCAACGGCATGGACGCGAGACATTATAGGATAGGTTCCGGCACTCGCCGGCCTGCGTTGGCTGAGTCGCTAGCCCACCAGCGCAATCAGTTGCTGGCGCTGGGCGTCGGTCAGCATCGGGCCGAAACCGGCCCGGGCATTTTCCGCCATGTAGCGCGGGTTGCCGGTGCCCGGAATCACGCAGGTCACCGCCGAATGCGACAGCAGGAACTTCAGCGCCAGTTGTGGCCAGCTCTTTACCCCGACTTGCGCCGCCCAGCCCGGCAGCGGTTTATCTTTCAGTTTGGCCAGCAAGCCGCCACCGCCAAACGGCCGGTTGCAGATCACCGCCACCCCCCGCTCGCGGCACAACGGCAGCAGGCGATTCTCGGCACCGCGATCATCCAGGGCATAGTTGATCTGCAAGAAATCCAGGGGCTCGGCCTTGAGTACCGCTTCCACTTCTTCATAGGCTGATGCGGTGTAATGGGTGATGCCGATGTAACGAATACGCCCTTTTTCCTTCCAGTGGCGCAGGGTCGGCAAGTGCGTCTGCCAGTCCAGCAAGTTGTGGATCTGCATCAGGTCGATCCGGTCGGTCTGCAACAGGGCGAAGGATTGCTCCATCTGCGCGATGCCTTCTTCGCGGCCCCGGGTCCACACTTTGGTGGCGAGGAAGGCCGGTGAGCGTGGCTCATGGATCGACAGCAACTCGCCGACGGTCTGTTCGGCACGACCGTACATCGGCGAGCTGTCGATCAACTTGCCACCCTTGTCGAACAACGCATCGAGCACCGCGGGCAAGTCTTTGTAGGCCGGTTGCGCAGGCTCGACATCGAATCCGCGATAAGTGCCCAGCCCTACGATCGGCAAGGACTCGTTGCTGGAAGGAATGGCCCGGGTCTGCATGGTCTTGCCTCCTGTTCCCATCGACGGCGCGGGTTGCGCAACCGCCAGACCGAACGTGAAGACCGCCGAAGCACCGGCAGCCAGCGTGAGTATTGCTCTACGGGTGTAACCCTCAGGATGGCTCATAAAACGCTTCTCACCAGTCGCACGGGTCCGGCCCGTTGCACCAACAACCCGGATAACCCGCGCCAAGGGTCAATTGACTACACTTTGAAAGCCTTGCGGCGCCAGCCACTTTCACTCCCAGAGCAGTCAATGCCGCCCACTAACGTTAGTCGAATGTCACGCACCCTGGTGTTACTCGTCGTCATCGTCGCTGCGTTGTACCTGGCGCTGTGCGTGGCGCTGTTCGTGTTCCAGCGGGCACTGATTTATTACCCGCAACCGCGTACCGTCGGCGGCGCCGAGACACTGCTCACCCTGCCGGCCGCCGACGCGCAGGTGCTGGTCTCCACCCGACCTCACGAGGGTCCCAACGCGCTGATTTATTTCGGCGGCAATGCCGAAGACGTCTCGCGCAACCTGCCCGGGTTCACCCAAGCGTTCCCTGACTACGCGCTGTATCTGCTGCATTACCGCGGCTACGGCGGCAGTTCCGGCTCGCCTTGCGAAGAAGCCATTGCCCGCGATGCCATGAAGTTGTTCGACCTGGTGTATGCCACCCATCCGCATGTGGCGGTGGTCGGACGCAGCCTGGGTTCCGGGGTTGCCGTGCGCCTTGCCAGCGAACGCCCGGCCGCGCGACTGGTGCTGATCACACCCTACGACAGCCTCGAAGAGCTCGCCGCCCGTCAGTTCCGCTGGTTTCCGGTGCGCTGGTTGTTGAAGGACAAATACCCGTCCTGGCAGTACGCCGCCCGCATCACGGCGCCTACTCGGCTGATTGCGGCAGAGCATGACGAGGTGATTGCGCGCCAGAGCACCGAACGTTTGTATACACACTTCGCCAAAGGCGTGGCGTCACTGCAGGTGATACCGGGGACGGGGCATAACTCGATCAGCGAAAGCCCTGAGTACCTCAAGGTGCTGGGGGGTGGGTTGTAACGGCAACACCAGTCTTTGTGACGAGGGGGGCTGTGGCCGTTCATCCGAGAATTCACCAACGCCCAATAAAAACATATTTTTATGTCTATATTGACATTGTCGAACGTTCCCACTCTCAGAGGGTACCGTCATGAACGTTGAGATTCATTAGAAATTGAATTCGGTTCATTAAAAGCTGAATTACGCCAGACCAGTTTCATTCGAGCGACGAACTTGTCGTTCATAGCTCGGTGTGCGCTGCCTCATCGCTGATCAGCTCAGTTAAGCGATTTGATGCTTTGTTTTTATTTGTCCGATTCACGGAGGTGCCATGATGAACAATAAAATCGCAATCTACCTGCTCCTCGCCTTGCTTGCCCTTCCAGCCTGGAGCCACGCAGCTCCATCGCCCGCGTCCACGGATGCCGACTCGCCTGCACTGACCACGCGCCTAGCGCTGCGGGATCTATGGGTCGAGCATATTTTCTGGATCCGCGACTATGCGCTGGCCAACCAGTCCGGCGATCAGAAACAAGCCAAGGTCGCGGCCGACCTGGTGGTCGACAACGCCACCAAAATCGCCAACAGCATTGCCCCGCTCTATGGCCAGCCGGCGGCTGATCAACTGCTCAAACTGCTGGCCGGTCATTGGGGCGCGGTGAAACACTACAGCGATGCCACCGTCGCGAAAGACGCCAAGGGCAAGCAGGCTGCCGTCACCGAGTTGACCAGCAATGCCAAGGCGATTGCGGCGTTTCTGGCCACCGCCAACCCCAATCTGCCTGAAGCCACACTGGTCAATATGTTGTCAGCCCATGGCGGTCACCACATCGCCCAGATCGACGAGTTTGCCGCGCACGATTACGCTGGCGAAGCCCGCACCTGGGCAATGATGCGTACACACATCCTGGCCCTGGCCGACGCGTTGACCGGCGCGCTGGTCAAGCAATTCCCGGACAAGTTCTGATATCGCGCGAGGGCACACCATGCTGGAAGGACTGGGCCGAACACAGCAGGACCTGCTCAATGCACTGCTGCACCATGGGGGCGGCATGAGCATTGACGAGTTGGCCGAACACCTGGCCGTCACGCGCACGGCGATCCGCCAACACCTGGCGGCGCTGGAGCGTGACGCTCTGGTGCTGCGCGGCGACACCCGGCCGACGGGTCGTCGCCCCGAGCAGCTGTATCGGCTCACCGACCACGCGCGGGAGCAGTTCCCTCGCCACTATCAGCTACTGGCCAGCGTATTGATCGATGAGGTGGCGGGCATCATCGGCCCCGAAGCCCTGGCCTCGCTGATGCGCAGCATGGGCCGCAAACTGGCTTCTGATCGTGAACAGCAGGTCGTGGATGAAGCCAGGATCGTGCAGCACATGAACCAGGCGGGCTACGAGGCCGAGGTGTTTTTTCGCTCAGGCGACACGCCGGAAATCGTCGCGCATAACTGCGTGTTCCATCGCCTGGCCGCCGAGCACCCGGTGGTCTGCGAACTCGACCTGGCCTTGATCGGCGCGTTGGGCGGCGGCGAAGTCGAGCACAGCGAGTGCATGGTGCGTGGCGGGCATGTCTGTCGCTTCAGGTTGCGACCGAGTGAAACCCCGGACCTCGCGACTGACGCTGCTCCAGCCGATACCGATCAGCCAGCCTAGCGTTTGCGTGACAGCCGTTGCTGCCAGTTTCCGGCGTTGTCCCGCTGGCAGGCTTCTTCAGAGTCGAGCATCGCTTGGGGCGACGTTCTGTGGCAGTGAGAAAATGCCACCGCCGACCATCGAACCAATCACCAAAGCGATCAGTTACCCAACCTTGAGTTTGTCTCTGGAGGCCGTGACTAGGGTTTGTTTGTCGGGCTCGAAATCTTTATCCAACTTGCCTACAGAATCGACCATTAGATCACCTTACCGAATGGGTATCGCTAAGGTAGAAAACAGACCACCCCGTAAAGTCGCTTTTGCACTGCATGACCTTTCAAGTGGTATGTGCAACGGAACGGAAAGCACCTGGGAACAGCAATCAAATGGTAATCAGTACTAAGAGCGTCGCAGAACTCGAAAATGCTCTGCGGTTCAGTACTTCTGAATCTCTGGTGGAAGAACATGAGGCGTATTTACGCGTTCTTCCAGTTTCGCCGCGCACTGCTCGGCGGAAATGTGATCGGAAAACTTCAATGTCATACCATAGGCCTCAACCAGCCAGATTGGCTTAGTCGATCCGGTGAACTCATCAGACTGCGCTCCCCCACTCCAAGCCTCAGTACCTCTTGCCTGAAGCGCCTTCTCTCCACGAGTGGCTTCTGATCAGACGGCAAGCGACTGAACCCAAATTAGCCGGAACTAATTGACCAGAACTGACATATTACTGATTCAAATGCGCAGCGTCCCTTGGCAAGGGCCGGCATGGTCCCTACCCGGCACGCGAACCGGCCATGAGTTTTCACTTCGATTGGAACTCTTTTCATTAAGAATGGAATCAACGCGAGCAGTAAGTAGGCTGGAGATGAATGAGAGGCAGGAACCCTCTCTCCAAAACGACCCAGGCATCTTGCTGATGGAAGATCACCCCTTTCAGCGCATCGCTGCCTTCCAACGACCACGTCTGACCTCCAGAGAGATTCATTAGATTTTGAACCAGGGTCATTAAAAGCTGAATCGGCCCGTAATGGCCCTACCCTTCACCGACATTTAATTTGACTGAAGCAACCATTGCAGAAGCTGCGCTTGATCGATTACAACCCTTGCCAACGGGCAGAAATCGGCCAATAGCTGACTGTCGAATAATCATCGAAAATGACTCAAATAGATAACCGTCCGGTAGACACGTCTTGACGAATTCATCTTAGGGCGACGGCGTGAGCAAGGTGCCCTTGTTGACGATTGCGGTGGGTGGTCAAGTCCATGCACTTACGCAGCTGGGATAAAGCGAGTGAGCCTCGCGACCGATGTTAGGTTGCGCGCCCTTTCCCGCTGAAGCGAGCGATTCACCTCAATCGAACCAATGCAGCCAGACCCCCCCATAAAAAAATTTACCTAACGATCGTTAGATAGGTGTTGACGTGCATCGAATCGTTCGCTAAGGTTTGTCTACCTAACGTTTGTTAGGTGGCTCAACCACCAACCTGTAGGATCGACCATGACTACTAAACTTCAGCTTTTCACTTCGCCTTCGGCCTTTCCGAACCCACAGCGTCTGCGTCTGTTCATGCACGAAAAAGGCATCGCTGACCAATTTGCCGAGACCATCTATGACATGTCCCCTGTAGGCGAACAGCGTGGCTGGCGTCATTTGAATATGAACCCGTGGGGCGAAACTCCCACCCTCCAACTGGCTGACGGTAGCTACATTTCCGAAACGGCTGCCATCGTTCGTTATCTTGACCAAGAGTATCCTGGTCGCAAGATCATGGGAGAGACCGCACTGGAACAGGGTCTGGATAACATGTGGGATAACCGGGTGTGGGTGCACATCCTGTACCGCATCGTTACAGCGTTCCACGTGTTGCACACCGGACTCGGCTTCAAGCTAGAACTGACCAAGAATGAGGCTTGGGGCGAACACTGCCGGAAGGAAGCTTTGGCTCACGCTGCACTGGTCAATCGTCATCTGTCAGACGGCCGCGAATGGCTGCTCGGCGGAGATGCCCCGACCTTCTCGGACATTACCCTGGCAACCGCGATCGCCTTCTCGAAATTCCCGGTCAATGCCACTCCACTGGACGAGCGTTTTGAGTTCCTAGATGCGTACTGGCAGCGCTGGACAAAACGTCCAAGCTTCCAGGCTGCCTACGCTGATCACAACAGCGGCATTCCTGAGCTGGATTCGCCAGCCCAGTAACAGCTTCTCAATGGAAACTCCGGTACGCCGAGATCGCCACACCCCTAGCTTTCTCGGTGACCGTAGTGATCTCGCTAGTGTCGGCTGGCGGTGCCGCTTGCTAAACCATGATGGAACGACTTCTGCCTGAGCACCCAAGTCGCATTGAACTCACTGCTCTCACTGACAATCTACCTGTCACACGGTAGGCCTTTGCTGTAAATTAGCTTTCCCTATTTAAGAGATCGTCCCAAGACGAAAGGCACCAAGATGAGCGTCAACTCCAAGGAAGCCATCCTGTTGGCGGCCAAGAAAATTGCCCAATCGCAGGGCTACAATGGTTTGAATTTCCGCGACCTTGCGCAAGATGTAGGTATCAAAGCGGCGAGCATTTACTACCATTTTCCAAGCAAAGCCGATCTGGGTATTGCCGTTGCCAAACGATATTGGGAGGACGGTGCGCTCGCGCTCGAAATGATCGAATCAGAAAGTGCGTCTCCGATTGACGCTCTGCGTCGCTTTCCTGAAATTTTCCGCCGATCACTTGAGGCCGACAATCGTCTCTGCCTGGGCAGTTTCATGGGCGCTGAAACCGATACTTTACCCATTGAAATGACGCAAGAAATTCAGACCTTTGCTGATGTCAACATTGCATGGTTAAGCAAGCTTCTATTGGCTGCGAAGTTGTGCGAATCAAGTGAGAGTGAATCTAGAGCACGTGCAATTTTCGCAGCTATTGTCGGTGCCCAGCTCTTTGCTAGAAGTCGCTCGGATATCTCGCTTTTCGATGCCCTGGTCGATTCATACCGCGCGTTCGGACCTCTGCCGACTTAGCAACTGACTGCGACTCGGTTCGGCGAACGGGCGGCTTCGGCGCATGCGCGTCCAATGCGAAGCGGCGTAGCTGTTGCGAAATTGCACTCCACCTGACCACCTGATTACATCGGTACTGACCGCTCGATTGAACTGCACTTGACCAGGCGTTTGCATTCGATCTGCCAAGCACGCTTAGTAACCATGATCGACTGAGAGCTGCTCGTTGCTGTCGGTAGCGACAGGCAGAAATCGGCCGATTCTGTTGAAAAAGTCGGTTCGCCCAAACAGCCCGGTCATCGACTGGTTAAAACGCCTTTTTTGCACACTGCTACGTGAAATCCGAGTCCGCAAGCCTCTGTCGAAAGTAAAGATTTCAATCTCGGACGCATACTTTTCTGCTGCGCAAACCATGGTCGACTTTTTCAACAGAATCGGCCAATAGCGGACGCCAACGGATGTCCTCTACCAGAGGCGATTCAGTATGTGATGAAATCTGGTTCACACTCGGAAAAATTCACCTGAGGGAATCTATGACAGACGATGAATTTGAAACACTTCTGATGATGGTGACGGATGAACTGTCACTGAAACAAGCGGAGCTAACCCGGATTTATGCGCTAGGAGAGTGGGCGCGCTGGGGGTTTGAGCAAAGCACTGGCACACTCCAATTCTTCAATAACAGTGACAGGCTGGTAGTCGAGGCAGAGGTCGTGAGGATAGGAAGCTTTTCGATCAAAACGTGTAGTTGGAAATGGGCATGGAGCAATCCCTCGATTGAACCTGCATTACGCCAAGCAGCGCTCCCACTGAAGCAACTCCAAGCCATTACGGGGATTGATCTATTTGGGAACGAACAGGCATTTTCAATTCAAGACGAAACGATGGCATGGGAGTTGGCAGCCTTGGCGGTTCATTACTTAAAGGCCGAAGGGTGCTACCTGGCACCAGCTTCATCCGAGGGCCCCAACTACTATCTGGCAATCACGTCTATAAAGGTTCTTGGCGACTGAAGTGTTTGGTTAGCCACCAATCGCCAGGGACTGCTATGGGTCGACTTAAGCCGATCGCCACCGGCTGAGACCGGCCAGAAGCGACAATCCCTCATTCTCTTCCGTGTAGGGAGCACAACCTGGACAAAAGCACTACCTACCATACACTTGGCAAACAAAGGCACGTTTTTGTTTTCTGGCTAGCTAGCCTAGGTTAGGCCTATGAACCCTCGCTATCACGAGATACACCGGGCCGAGATCAAACGACGGCTGTATCGCTACGCTGATCAACAGTGGGATGCTCTTCTTGGTGCATTCGCCACAAGCATTATCCTTGCGGGCTTTGGGGTCAGTTTCTTTTTTTCGCCCATACCAGGAAGCTGGATTATAGGGCTCGTATTCTTTTCCTTGAGTGCACTTTTTTTCGCCATGTATAGGTGGTTGCTTCGTACCCTGAGAAAGCGGGGAATAGACAGCGGATGGCTCAATACATCTGATCAATTAATTTTCATACTGCTTACTTGTCTGGCTATATTTTTATCTGGCACTAATGAATGGATATATTTTTTTGTCTTTCTTTGCGCTAGTGCATACAGTACTTGGCGTCTACGACAGAACCTGCGAACTCATTTGATGCGCTACTATTTTCGCGAAGCGCGCGAGTACATTCGAGAGGTAGAACGTTACAGCCCTCCCCCTAGACGCCCAACCGTGCTGAAAGCGCCACCATAGGGAAGGAGTACTTTGGGTCGAATAGCGACGGTCTAGCATCGACCGTCACTATGGATGCTCAGACTTCAGTCTGTTCCGCCATTTCCAGGGCATCATCGACCTCGATTCCCAGGTATCTGACGGTGCTTTCAAGCTTCGTATGACCAAGCAGGAGTTGGACAGCTCTCAGGTTTTTCGTTCTGCGATAGATCAACGATGCCTTGGTTCTCCTTAGCGTGTGAGTACCGTACATGGTTGGGTCAAGTCCAATGGCGGTCACCCAAGCTTTCACTATTCGAGCGTATTGTCTGGTCGATAGGTGTTCTGAGTCGTGCAGCCGGGTTGGAAACAAGAAGTCCTCACTTCTAAGGTGGGCCCGATGCATCCAAGCCTCTAGAACCGTTCTGGTTTGCTCAGTGATTTCAAATTGCACTGGATGCTGGGTTTTCTGCTGCATCACGATGGCCCGTGACGACACATGTTCTCCATGGGCTATATCTCGCACTCGCAGCTTGGTTAAGTCACACGCACGCAGTTTGCTGTCGATAGCCAAGTTGAAGAGTGCCAAATCCCGTGTCTTCTCCGCGAGCTGGAGTCTGACCCGAATGGCCCAGATATCTCTGACTCGAAGTGGTGCTTTCTGCCCGACAATCTTTCCCTTGTTCCAAGGCTGATGGCTGTGTGCGGCATTAGTGTTCATGGCTGATCCTCCACGTTGAGGGAGGATAAGGGTGGATCAGTCACAGTGAGTGAGGGGCGCAATCCGACCCAAGTCGGGCAGTCGGGGGCGTAGTGACAGGGGCTTAACCGTTGATGGCGATCGTGCCCAAGGATCACCGATTGAAATTGAAGCTATGCTGGAAAAAAAGACATCAGATTTGTACATGCCGGACAGCCAGTTACGCTGAAAGTCGAAACATTCTTATTTTGGTGGCGGAGAAAAGAATGGGTACTAATGCATCAAATCGTTCTAGAGATTCCTATAAAAATTATGCGATAACTAGTGCTGTTGGTTATTTCGGGTTTGTGATTATTATGTTGTGGTATCAGCTGTCATCACAGATTCCAAATACATTGAATGAGTCGTCAGGTGTGCTTTCGGAGGAATGGGTTAGCGGTAAGCTCATGACGAAAATTACCGATGGCGAGGATGTGTATTTGTTCACCTGTGCTTCGAGATTGAGAGGGTTTTCGGATTGCATCACGAAGCAAAAAAGTTCTGAGTTGTTGGGCAGGCATGCGAGTGTTTTTTGGTATGATCAGAAAGTTTTTCCTGCAATAGAGCAGAAAAAATTGGTCGTTTTGGTGGTGGAGGGGAAAGAAATTATCAGTAGGGCGATGTCGGAAGAGAGGCAGGCTACCGGTAATAGAATTAGTTTTTGGATATACGGTGTCGTTGGTTTTTTTGTGCTTAGCGTTTCTGCTTGCTTTTTAAAGAGGGCAAGGAAGAGTTAAAGTGGATCAGAAAACAGTAGATGCTATTTCCAGTGTCTTGTCTTACCTAAGTACTCCAGAGGGTTCGGCGCCAGTTATTAACTAGGGTTTATTTTGGCATAGGGTATCTAACGATTAAGCTAATAATGGGTTTAAAAGCCCGAGGATAGGGGGCTTTCGCGATAACTTGGCGCTGAGCGTTATGGGGCTTTCAACTCGCGGCAAGCACCTTGCAAGTTGATATGAGCCTCCTTAAAGAAAGAATAGAGGAGTGTAGCTAATGGCTGATTTCGCGGTGTTCTTGTTAGGTTTCATACCCGCGCTGGCATTCGCGACCCACTCATTTGTCGATTACAGAAAGGCTGCAGGAAAACATGTAGGTGAAGCATTAGTGCTTTTTAATAGGGCGCTGGCTGTTATGGTTGTAATAGAGATTATTTTATTTGCCTGGTTGTTTTTCGCTAGGCTCTAATACTGGCGATTAAGGTGGTGGCCGAGCAAAAATGTAACTTTTTGCGAGTTAAGTGAGCAAGGAGAGTATTTTGAATCGATTGTTAGAAATTTCTTCACTCGGTTCTTTTTGGTGTGGCTAGTAATGATGTGTTTATATGCATACTGGGCCCGTAGCGCAACCTAGCAATAAAATTATTGGAAGGCATGAAACGTAAAATATTGCGCCGCCGCATATTGTGTGGATAATGCGTGTAATTAGTTTTAGTTTTAATTTCGCTAGAAGAAAAGACGCTGTTGCTAGGTAGAAAGCAAGTGAAGCGAAAATAGCTACACTGATTGGATGCTTATGAATTGTTAGATGAAAAATTAGTTCTAGGGTGGTAAAGGCTAAAACAGAAACCAAGATTGCAAAGGCTATGTAGAATGGCGTCTGGTTGCTCTTTAGTGTTTTGGCAAATCTGAATGCATGAAGTGACGAGATTGATAAGGCCGCTATTATCAGCGCTGTGAGTGCTAGGATATATGGTGTAATTGGGTAATACACGTGCAACTCCTAATTCCTATTAGGCGACATCGCTGTCGCGTTCAAACGCGACGGTAATGCCCGATAACGTTTTTTGTCGTCCTGGAAGCCATTGTCTAGCCTGGAAGGAGTCGCAGTAAATGCAACATAGCCCAGAGAGAAACGCAACTGGGATGATGTCAAGCTCATCTGCGCTAAAGATTCTGCGCAGAGGGTCGAAGCTACCTATTTGAGACTCGTCTATCCACCGACCGCTGTTGGCCGGTTTTTGCCTGTTGCGACCGGCTAAAAACGACCCATTGCTGCCGGTCGCGATAGTCAAAACCGCCATTAGTGGCCGTTTGAACTTAAAAGACTTACAAAGAATTCGATCCAACCTCCCTAATTGTCTCCCAGTTACTATTCGACCTTCACAGCGCCTGAACCTAGCAAATCCGTTACCAGATTTTCCTCAGCATCCTTGCAGGTTTGGCGGCCAGTCGGGCTGATCTGTGTACTGCGCAATGTTGCTTTTTCTTGCTGAATGAAGAGGGGATTTTCGATTGCCAATGGCACCTATCGAGCTGAAATTTGATCCCTCTTAGATCTGAGTTCGTTTACCAAATGCTCTACCAAGGGATTGGCTCGTGCGGGATTCCAGGCCACGGCAGTGGTCACCACGCTGAGCTTTGGGCTTAACTGTTTTAGTACGACATTGGGTGGTGCAAGCTTTTCCAGTGACATCGGTACCAGCGCGACTCCTTGCCCGCAACTGACAAATGCAATTTGTGAAACTACTGAACCCACTTCATGGATAACGCGTGGTGAGAATCCGCTTTCGCGGCAAGCGGATATCAAGCTATCAAAATAAACAGGACTAACCTTTCTAGCAAAGAGTACAAAAGGTTCATTCGCCAGTTTGGCAAGACTTACGCGCGTTTGGCTGGCGAGTGGATGATCAACTGGTACGGCGATGGCCATCCGATCTTCTGTCAATGGCATGGAGCAAATGGTATTGCCAAGTTCGCCCTCAAGCCTGGCAAAGGCTAAATCAACATCACCTGACTCCAATGCTGGAACAGCTTCTACGCTGTCAATCTCACGTACCGAAACAGTGAGTTGTGGATGTGTGTGTTTCAGTTGTTCTATCAAGGGAGGGAGGACATCCATCATCGCGGTTGTGATCGCGCCAATAGTTAATACGCCTGAATGACCAGCTACAGCCTCGTAGACAGCAAATTCCAGACGCTCCATCTGCTCAACGAATTTTCGCACCGCTGGCAAGATCGCTTTGCCTACAGGTGTCAGTTGAGAACCTTTGCGTGAACGGTCAAAAAGCTTGACCTTCAGGAGTTGCTCTAAGGTTTGGATTTGCTCGGTGAGAGGCGGCTGGCTCATGCCCAAGCGCTTAGCGGCTCTGCCGAAATTCTGCTCTTCGGCAACGATCAGAAACAAATACAGGTGCCGGACGAGGCGGAAATTGATCATGATTTTTACCATAGGTTTGGCGTATGTTTTTGTTCCGTTAATACGAATATACCTATTGTAAATCCTCTGTGAAACTGGAGCCTCAATCACAACAGGGGCCCACCCCATGACCGCAACAATTCTGCTCCAGCGCCTGGCTGAGCTCGATACCAATACCGTCTCCGATGCGCTGGATTTTCTGCAGCTTCCGGGCGCAGCTGTCGGAATAAGGCCGCTATGGAACTGCCCAAAAATTGTCGGCAGAGCAAGCACTGTGAAGGTTGGGCCCAAAACTGAAAGTGCCCCCGCCGTGCATATGATTTCTCCCGTCATCGATGCAATTAGACATGACGATCGAGTGTTGGTGATCGCCGGTGGCATTGATGGTGTTTCCTGCTGGGGAGACATCATCGCCAACGCCGCGGTAGCCAAGAAAATTCGCGGGACGGTGATTGACGGATTTAGCCGGGATATCGATGGAAGCGAATCTATCGGCTATCCGGTTTATGGGCGCGGCGTGACCATGGTTAGCGCACGTAATCGACTTGTGCAGATTGATTCTGGTGTGACCATCAGTGTCGCCGGGATCAACGTATCAGAAGATGACTACGTCATTGCTGACAAATGCGGAACGGTGTTCATACCGGTGGCACATATTGAAAAGGTCTTGAATCTCGGTGAGCGTATCGCTCAACGCGAGGAAGGAATGGTGGCCGCGGTCCGTAGCGGACGTTCGGTAGCTGATGTGATGCACGACACCCAATTCGAAGCCATCCGCGTGGAGTCCGGTCAATGAATAACGAAGATCAAAAACTTGTGGTTCTTTTTGAAGGGCTGGATACGCCAGGCGTTTCCGATGCCATGGATAAGCTAGGTATCCCGGGCCAATGCCTTGGTGTCATGCCCTTGGATAATTACCGCACTGTGATTGTCGGCCCTGCATTCACTGTTCAATACGTTCCTGCAAGCATGCCTGCCGGTACAGTCGGTGACTTCATTGAAGATGTTAGCCCTGGTGATGTGGTGGTGATCTCAAATGAAGGGCGCACTGATTGCACCGTTTGGGGCGACATCATGACCCAATACGCTGGGGTGCGAGGCATCGCAGGTACGGTGATTGATGGCGTCTGTCGTGATGTGAGCAAAGCGCTTGGCGACGGTTATCCCATGTTCACCAAGGGTCGCTACATGCGGACCGGTAAAGATCGGGTTGAAGTGCTTTCCGTGAATGAGCCCGTGTCGGTCAGCGGTACTCGCGTATGCGCTAGGGACATTGTGGTCGCCGATGCCAATGGCGTCATTGTAGTGCCACGCGCTCGTGCGGCAGAGGTGGCTGAACGTGCCCGGCAGATCGAAGAAGTAGAAGGCCAAATACGCTCGCTGATCAATCAGGGCAAAACGCTTAAGCAAGCTCGGGCATCCCTTGGCTATCACACGCTACAGAGGAAAGAACAATGAGCCTGATTAATGATGGTATGAGCCCTGAACTACAGGCACGTATCAAGGTGCTTGGCTCTTCGACTCTTTACGAAGCTTCGAAGTTGCCGTGTGCGGTAGACCCTTCCATTCGCCCGATTTGGGAAGGATCCTTTATTGCGGCGCCTGCTTACCCGTTGGAGTGTTCACCAGGTGACAATCTATCCATTCATATTGCGATGGAGCGAGTGCCACGCGGCAGCGTTCTGGTCGTGGCGACCGGCAATCATCTGGCAGGTTATTGGGGCGAGGTGTTGACGGTGGCTGCCGAAGCCGCTGGAGTCGTAGGGCTGGTGATTGATGGTGGGGTTCGAGACATTGCTGCCCTTGTCGCTAGAAAATTCCCGGTGTTTGCTCGCGGAATTTCCATGAAAGGAACCGTGAAGGCCAGCTCTCCATCGGTTGGCCAACCTTTTCAATTCAATGGTGCTCAGGTGGCGGTCGGCGATCTTGTCGTTGCCGATGACGATGGTGTCCTCATCATTCCGCAGGGCTCAGTCGCGCAGACGATTGCCGAAGCTGAAAGGCGAGCTGCAAAAGAAGCTGAAATGATGATCGCCCTAAGCCAAGGTCGCTCGACTCTGGAATTGATGAATCTGACAAGTTGGAGAAATGGCCATGGGTCGTAATGTCCAACGGCTCAATATTCGCCTTGTCCAAGCGCAACCGTCAGCCACTTATCGCATCATGGATCGGGTTGCTGCGCGTCGAGCCGAAGGAGCGAACATCATCTCCTTGTGTGCGGGTGAACCAGATTTTGATACCCCAGAACATGTATGCCAGGCGGGTATCGAAGCCATCAGGCAAGGCCATACGCGATATACGCAGGTCGCGGGTGTTCGCTCGCTCCGCGAAGCGGTCGCAGCCAAGTTTCGAAATGAAAATGGCTTAGATATCAATTGGCAAGACACCATCGTCTGCAGTGGTGGCAAGCAGGTTATCTATAACGCCCTGGCGGCGACGCTAAATGAAGGGGATGAGGTCATCATTCCTGCGCCTTACTGGGTTAGCTACCCGGAAATGGTCGAACTGTGTAGCGGTACCTCTAAGATCCTTGCATGCACCGCTGACAATAACTTCAAGTTGTCACCGCCGGCGTTGGCCGCGGCAATCACTGACAACACCCGGTGGTTGATCCTTAATTCGCCTTCCAATCCGACCGGCGCCGTTTACAGTCAGGAGGAGTTAAGAGGGTTGGCGGATGTGTTGATGGACCATCATCATGTGCTGGTACTTGCCGATGACATCTACGAGCATCTGCTGTTTGATGGCCAAGTTTTCCATACCTTGGCGCAGGTCGAGCCGAAACTCGCTTCGCGCATTCTGACCATGAACGGCGTATCCAAGGCCTATGCCATGACCGGTTGGCGCATTGGTTTTGCCACCGGTCCACGCTGGCTGCTGGCGGCAATGGAAAAGCTACAAGGACAACAAACTTCCGGCGCATGTGCCATTTCGCAGCAAGCGGCTATCGCGGCGTTGACGGGGCCACAAGACTTCATTTCCCAATCTTGCGCGGCCTTCGAGAAGCGTCGGAATCTGGTCGTTGCGCATCTGAACGACACACCGGGTCTGGAGTGTATGAATCCTTCCGGGGCGTTTTATGCATTTGCTTCTTGTTCCGGTCTGTTGGGACGCCGAACGCCAGCCGGAAAGCTGCTCGAAACAGACGAAGATGTGGCTATCGCTCTGCTCGATGAGGCTCAAGTGGCCGTTGTACCTGGTAGCGCATTTGGTCTTGCTCCCTATATTCGAATTGCTTACGCGCTAGATGATGATTCTTTGCTACGAGCCTGCGAATCGATCAGAAAATTTTGTACATCGCTTAGATAAGACTTTGCAAAGCTAATAGAGCGAAGCAAGCGAAAGCAGAAATGCCGTGACACCTACAAATAATCGCGACTACATATTAGCGAGGAGATAGTCAAAAATAATAACGCTGCATTGATGTCTTGAAATCTGCCCCAAGTTACAGAGAACAAAAAGCTAGCGAAGTATTATGGTGTTTTTACCGTACTCGTAAGGTAGTGGTCACAAGATGACCCCATAGATAATTTGAGGATAAAACATGCGTACTTTTCCTACATTTCTCAGTACAGCCTTGTTGGTCTTGCTGTGTATCCCCGCAGCTAATGCCAATGAGTTGACGGGCACGCTGAAGAAAATAAAAGATTCTGGCGCGATCAGCGTTGGCTTTCGTGATGCTGCCATCCCATTTTCGTACTATGGGGACTCCTCCGGAAAGCCTATTGGCTATTCTCAGGATATCCAGAGGAAAATAATTGAAGCCATCGAAAAGCAACTCAACATCCCGAGCCTGACCGTAAAGTATAATTTGGTTACCTCACAAACCCGTATACCGCTAGTTCAGAACGGCACGATAGATCTGGAATGTGGTGCGACGACCAATAATATTGAGCGACAGCAGCAAGTTGCTTTCTCAATTGGCATATTTGAAAGCAATACACGGTTTTTAACAAAAAAAGCCTCACCGTATAAAGAATTCTCTGATCTTAAAGGCAAGAATGTTGTGACAACTGCCGGCACGACGTCAGAGCGATTGCTAAAGTCCATGAATTCGGACAAGCAAATGGGTATGAACGTAATCGCAGCCAAAGACCATGGGGAATCTTTCCAAATGTTGGAAACGGGTCGTGCCGTTGCCTTCATGATGGACGACGCTATGTTGGCGGGTGAGATGGCCAAGTCTAAGAAGCCAGATGAATGGGCTATCACAGGCGCCGATCAGTCTCGTGAAATCTATGGCTGCATGCTCCGCAAGGATGATCCATCGTTCAAAAAAGTGGTCGATGACGCGATTATTGCGACATTTGCTTCAGGTGAAATTGGCCAAATTTATTCTAAGTGGTTCGAACAGCCGATCCCCCCAAAAGGTTTGAGTTTAAATTTCCCAATGAGTGCAAAACTCAAAGAGCTCATTGCTAACCCTAACGACAAGCCCGCGCCCTAACAAATGCTACAGAAAACATGCAGTGTCTAACTGGGCTCGTCTAGTCGGTTAGACACTCAATTTGTGAGCAGGCCTCTGAGGAGGAGTTCGAATGAATTACAATTGGGACTGGGGGATTTTCTTTAAGTCCACCAGTATCGGCAATGAAATTTACCTGGACTGGTTTATTTCTGGCTTCGGCTGGACCATCAGTATTGCGTTAATGGCGTGGTGTATAGCTTTGCTGTTAGGGGCGCTTCTCGGTGTAATGCGCACGTTGCCCAATCGTTGGTTGTCTGGTTTTGCGACTATTTATGTGGAGATTTTCCGCAATGTCCCTTTACTGGTACAGCTTTTCATCTGGTACTTCTTGGTTCCCGATGTTTTACCTGAGGGGATTGGCAATTGGATTAAACAGGACCTCAATCCGACGACCTCCGCTTATATTTGTGTGGTGCTCTGTCTTGGTTTGTTTACGGCAGCTCGTGTCTGCGAACAAGTACGTACGGGTATCCAGGCTTTACCAAATGGACAGCTGGGAGCTGCTCGCGCTATGGGTTTTCGCTTACCCCGAATTTACCGATATGTGCTGCTACCCCAAGCTTTTCGAATCATCATCCCGCCGCTCACCAGCGAGTTCTTAAATATCTTCAAGAATTCGTCCGTGGCTTCGTTGATCGGGCTCATGGAGTTGTTGGCACAGACTAAACAAACCGCCGAATTTTCCGCCAATC